>NZ_BAABDJ010000038.1:0-164784 GCF_039539565.1 Hymenobacter fastidiosus
CTTAGAATTACTTGTAAAATAATTTTTGGTTTGTATCTGTGTACGCTGTCGTGACATAGCAGGCAACGGACGAGTATTTGCGAAGGCAGGGAATTCATTGAACGTCTGCCCGGAACAAATGCTGATTGAAAAACTGAAATTGAAGATAACAACTAAAAGTCAAATTACTAACGCCCAGCCGAAACTGAAGCTGACAGCGAACTATAGCCGAAGATAACAACGTCCAGCCCTGCTTTTGCAAATACTTTTGTTGGTGGCAGGTTATTTTGTCAATGCCACCTCAGTTCCTCTCATCATAATTTTTTTTGAGTTTTTAATATTTTGCTCTGATTTTGTCAACAGCTTAATAAGTTCCAAATTAATTTTTTCCTTTGAGTTTTCAATTTTGTCAACAATGATTGTCAACAAATAATTTTCATCCACCATATACCTGTCGTAATCGGCATTAATAATGTTCCCGTCAATCATAAACACCACAGACTTGTTTTTTAGGTTTGTGTATTTGTCCTTTAAGTCAGTTAGGGAAATTAATTTAAGAGTATAGCTGCTTTTTGTTTTTATATGAATTTGTCCGTAGTATAGAATATTGTCGATTAATATACTGTCCTTCACAACATTAATGCTATCTATTTGCATTGGGTTTAATGTAGTAAATAATGTTTCGTGTACGAATTTTTCATTTAAAAAGAATGCTGGTTTATTTAATTGATTTTCCTCTTTTGAATAAACAACTTTTAAGATTGTGTCACTTTCTAACACTTTGCTTGGATTGATGATAAGACCATTAATTTTATTTGTTGGAGTCTGTCCAAAAGTATTTGTCGACCAAATGACAATTGCCAATATCAATACTGCTTTCATTTTTTAAATTTTAATGGTTACGTGATGTCGTTTTAACTTGCCACCAACATTAGGGTTAGCGAAGGTGTAAGTTTCGTTAACCCGTCCTCTATACGCAAGTAACCTTCGTTTATCATACCAGAATTCCAGTGATAAACGAAGCTTCATAGGCCGAGGCTGTCGAGAGGAGAGGCGGGGCGGCTGCGTTGGGCAACGTGCGTGTAAATTTCAGTGGTTTTGATGCTGCTGTGGCCCAGTAAATCCTGGATGATGCGAATGTCGGTGCCAGCTTCGAGCAGGTGTGTAGCATAAGAGTGGCGCAGCATGTGCAGCGTAATGGGCCGGCCAATGCCAGCACGGGCCGCCGCCTGTTTTACCACGAGCTGAAGGCTACGGGCGCTGTAAGGCTCACCCGGCACCTGGCCTTCAAACAGAAACGTAACCGGACGAAACTGCCGAAACTGCTCCCGCAACAGGAGCAGCAAGGTGTCAGGCAGCGGTAAGTCCCGGTCTTTTTTGCCTTTGCCCCCCCGCACATACAAGGCCATGCGCCGGCTGTCGATGTCAGCCGGAGTCAGGTGCAGCACTTCGCCCAGGCGCAGCCCCAGGCCATAGGCCAGCATGAGCATGGTGCGGTGCTTGAGGTTATCGGTGCCTTGCAGCAAGGCGCGCACCTCTGCCTGGGCCAGCACTTTGGGGTTTTGGAGCGGGCGCTTGGGGCGCGGCACTTCGTAGTACTGCCGGGGCTGGCCCTCCACCTGCTCGTAGTAGAATTTGATGGCGTTGATCAGCAGATTCTGGTAGGCTTCGGAGATACCCGCCGCTACGCGCCCGGCCAGGTAGTCGAGTAGTTCCGGCTTGGTTAGCTCCAAGGGCTGGCGGCCGGCACAATGTGCCAAAAACTGCTGAAAGGCCGCCCGGTAGCTTTTTAGGGTGGCCGGGCTGTAGCGCTTTAGGGCAATAAACTGGCAATAGCGCCCCAGCAGCACCTCGTGGGCCGTGGGCGGCGGCAGCGCCACCGCCAGGGCCGGCACCACGGGTACGTGCAGCGGCACGCCCAGCTGCTGGCAGGCCTGCCGCAGTGGCTCTACGGCCTCGGTGGTGGCGGGCAGCACGTAGCCCCGCGCGGCGGCCGCGTACTGTACGCCAGCCGCCAGCAGGGCCATCCGTACGGCGGCATCAGAGTACGGAAAGAACACCCGGAACCCGGTACGGTCGTCGGTTAGGCGCAACGAAACGGCGGCCTTCATGTGGCTGGTGGCAATGCGTCCCCGGTTTTCTTGTCCAGCAGCAACAGCTGTTCGCCGACGACTTCGGTTACGTAATGGCGGACCCCGGCGGCATCGTCGTAATGCCGGGCTTTGAGTTTGCCTTCGAGGTAGATGAGGCTGCCTTTGCGCAAGTACGCTTGGGCCAGCTCGGCCAGCCCACGCCACAGCACTATGCTGTGCCAGTCGGTGCTGGTATGCGGCTGGCCGCTTTTGTCGCGGTAGGTTTCGGCGGTAGCCAGCGAGAATTTCGCTACGGCCACGTTGCCTTCGAGCACCTGTACCTCCGGGTCTTTGCCGAGGTTGCCGATCAGGGTTACTTTGTTGAGGCCGCGCATACTGCCAAAGTAGGCGCAAACATCCGAATTTGCTATTTCTGCGTATCCGCACCCGTATTTCACCGCTCAGATTCGCTGCAAGGGCCACAGCATGGCTTCTCCGGAGGCGGCGGAACATGCTGGCGTCCCGTATGCCCTACTTCGTCATCAACTCCGGCAGCAGCTCGCTGAAGCACCAGCTGTTTCGCGGGCCGCAGGAGCAACCCTTGAAGCCCGGAGTTACCTTTGCGGCGGCCTCGGATACTTTCCGGTAGCTTGCCGCCTGCCGGAACCGCCAATAGGCAGCACACTCTCTCAAACTGAAATACAACACCCACCAGACCCTATGCCTTCCGGATTTTTTGCCTTACTAGATGATGTTTCGGCGTTAGTGAAAGTCAGTGCCGCCAGCCTGGACGATATACCGGCGCAGGTAGCCAAAACGACCGGCAAGGTGTCGGGCATCGTGATAGATGATACGGCCGTTACCCCCAAATACGTCGTGGGCCTGGACCCCGCCCGGGAGCTGGCTATTATCTACCAGATTGCCAAAAAATCACTGTTCAATAAGCTGCTTATTTTAAGTCCGGCGGCCCTGGTGCTGGGGTATTTCGCTCCCTGGGCCATCACGCCTATTTTAATGCTGGGCGGGGCGTATCTATGTTTCGAAGGGTATGAAAAGGTGCATTCCCTGTTCAGCAAGCACCCCGAGGTGCAGCCCGAGAGTGAGCAGATGCAGGCAATTACCCCGGAGGAGCTGGAGAAAGAGCGGGTTGCCGGGGCCGTGCGTACCGATATTATCTTATCGGCCGAGATTATGGCTATTGCCTACAGCCAGGTAGCCAAATCAGCGTTGGTTAACCAGATAATCGTCATGCTGGCCGTGGCGGTGTTTATTACCGTAGCCGTGTACGGCTTTGTGGGCTTGATTGTAAAAGCAGATGATATCGGTCTGCATCTGGCGGAGAATACCGACAGCCCCGCTACCCAGAAATTTGGCCGCGGTATCGTGAAGTTCATGCCGCACTTCCTGCGGATTCTCAGCTACGTGGGCACCGCCGCCATGCTGTGGGTAGGGGCCGAAATCATTGCCCACGGCATTCCTTTCACCAGCCACTTATTGGACGACCTGGAACAGGCCCTGGCCTCCCTGCCGGCAGTAGCCTGGCTGGCCAAAGCGCTGGCCTGCGGCATCGGTGGCCTCGCGCTGGGCTTCCTGATTGACCAGATAGTACGGCTGGTGAAAAAGGTGATGCCCGGCCAAAAGGAAGGCTGAGGGTGGTTATGATTTTTGTTGGCTGACTTTTTCCCTGCTCTCCCCCTGCGCACATCTTCGTCATCAACTCCGGCAGCAGCTCGCTGAAGTACCAACTGTTTCGCGGGCCCCAGGGACTTCTCTGCTGGCCCCTGAGCCAGCCAAAGCTGCCCGGCTCACCGGTAGCCGGCCAGGCCAGCGTGCTCATCTTCCCCGACCTCAACACCGGCAACAACACCTACAAGGCCGTGCAGCGCGAAACCGGGGCGTTGGCTATCGGGCCCATGCTGCAAGGGTTAAACAAGCCGGTGAATGATTTGAGCCGCGGCTGTACGGTGGATGATATTTATATAGCGGTTTCGCGAACGGTGTGGCTGCCGGTCCGGCGGATGCCAGCCGTCGGGCCGGTCGTCGCTTGCGCAATGCCGCCTGAACAGCGTCAGCTAACGAAAATCGGTCCGACGGCTGAAAAAGCCGCCGGACCGGGACGTACACCGTTCGCGAAACCGCTATAACACGGTACTGCTGACGGCTATTCAGGCGCAGGGGCAGAGAAATTACTGATGCTAAAAAAAGCTGCCGCCGCTTTTCGTGTAACGACGTTGGGGTATTTATGAAGGACTGGAATTTGGAATACAAAAGTTCAGCCTCTGCATTAAGTTACAATAGAATTCCGAAAGTTCAATTTCTTCCGTCTGCCAGTCTTTTATAAATACCATGTTGTGGGCTGGCCGGTTTCAAATTAGGCTTACTCTACTTATCTGTCGGATTGGAATTCCACATTTGCACTACATTTTTCCAATCACCATTTACCTTTTTCCAAATTGATATTGCTTTATTGTATTCAGTCTTTGGCTTCCCCAAACTGTCGTTTACAGTTATCTGGCTTTTTTCGAGGAGATATGCCATATCCCCGCTTTCGGAAACTGATACTGATATAGGTTCCCAACTAACTCTAAATCCTGGAATATTCATACTTTTTTCAACCATTTGTCGGATTGCTTGCTTTCCAACCAGTGATGGCTGTCCCGGAAACATGTATACCGCATCGTCAGCCCAATAGCTTAGGTTTTTTTCCAAACTGTCAGTTGCAGCGAGTTTAGACCAGTCCCTACTGAGTTGCATTACCTTTTGCCCCTCACTCTCAGTATTTACTTTTTTTCCGTTACACCCAATTAAGCATACCAGAAATAATGCGAACCCCAATTTGTAAGTTTTCATACACATTTGTTTAGTTGACAATTAAGTTAAAGGTTACGAATCCACAGGCTTACCGCTAACATTAAGATACCCGCTACTCATAAGCACCGCTAATAGCGGGTATCTGCTCTTAGTACGCAAGTATCTTGCGGGTAGCATACCCAATTGGCTTGCTACCCGCTACTGCGATGCCGCAGGTCCAGACTGTCGAATGAAGAAGCCGGGCGGGTGTGTTGGGCCACATGGATGTAGATTTCGGCAGTTTTCATACTGCCGTGCCCCAGCAGATCCTGGATGATGCAAATATTCATGCCGGCTTGGAGCAAGTAGTGTTATCAGACTGCTGTATTTTGCCTCCCCGTTTGGTCAACTCAACTGCAGCATGGTTTTGGCGGGGCTATTCACCAATCACTATATCATAATTATAAGATATTTTATTTATAAAACAAGTTAAATAACTAAAACAACGACTGACCCAAGTTAAGAGCAGCCCCACCCCCATGCACATCTTCGTCATCAATTCCGGCAGCAGCTCGCTGAAGTACCAACTGTTTCGCTGGCCCCAGGAGCAGCCGCTGGCCCGCGGGCTGGTGGAGCGCATCGGCCTGCCCGACGGCCAGCTCACGCACACCACGCTGGCCCCCGATGGCCAGGAGCACACCCTGCGCCGCACCCTGCCCATCCCCGACCACCGCACCGGCCTGGAGGAAGCCATGCGCCTGCTCACCGACCCCGAAATTGGCGTACTCCCCGACCCGGCCGACGTGCGGATAGTGGGCCACCGGGCCGTGCACGGCGGCGAGGAATTCCGGGAGCCGACGCTGGTAACGGCGGCCGTGAAGGCGAAAATCCGGGACCTGTTTCCGCTGGCCCCGCTGCACAACCCGGCCAACCTGCTGGGTATGGAGGTGGCCGAACAGCTGTTTCCGCGGGCCCGGCAGGTGGCGGTGTTCGATACGGCTTTCCATAGCACGCTGCCGCCCCACGCCTACCGCTTCGCGCTGCCCGAGGAGCTCTACACCCGGCACGGGCTGCGGGCCTACGGCTTCCACGGCACCAGCCACCAGTATGTGAGCCGCGAGACGCTGCGCTACCTCGGCCAGCCCGCAGCCCGCGTCATCACCATTCACCTGGGCAACGGCTGCAGCATGGCCGCCACCGTAGCCGGCCGCGCCGTGGATACCAGCATGGGCTTCGGCCCCATGAACGGCCTGGTGATGGGCACCCGCGCCGGCGACACCGACCAGGCCGTCATCTTCCATCTGGTCGAACAGCTGGGCTATTCCCTGGAAGAGGTCAAAAACCTGCTCAACAAGGAAAGCGGGATGCTCGGCCTCACCGGCCACAGCGACATGCGCGACATCACGCGCCTGCTCGAAGCCGGCGACGCCCGCGCCCAGCTCGCCTACGACCTCTACGCCTACCGCATCAAAAAGTACCTGGGCAGCTTCCTGGCCGCCCTCAACGGGGCCGAAGCCGTGGCTTTCACGGGCGGCGTGGGCGAAAACGACCCCCTGGTGCGCCGCCTGGTGTGCCGGAATATGGATTTCCTGGGTATTCAGCTGAACGAAGCCGAAAACAGCCGCCGGGCGCCGGGAATCCGGGATTTGTCGGCGGCCGGAAGCCGGGTGCGGGTGCTGGTGGTGCCCACCAATGAGGAGCTGGAAATTGCGCGGCTGTGCAGCCTTATGCCCGGCCTCATCCCCTAGGCCCCGCGCTGGCAGGGGGAGGCAACCGTGCGGCCGCGTTGCGTACCTTCGCCCCGCAACCCCCGGTCCCGCCCCGGGGTTATTAGTCCTCTAACCCGCTATTCTCTTCGTTTGATCTCTGTCGCTGCTTCTCCCTGGTTGATTCTGCTGTGCCTGGCCGCCGGCGCGGGCTACGCGGCGCTGCTGTACTCGGCTAAAGCGCCCTGGAGCCAGACCCTGAACTACGCGCTGGCCGCCCTGCGCTTCGTGGTGGTGAGCTTTCTGGGCTTCCTGCTGCTTTCGCCCTTTCTGAAAACCACGACCACCACCACCGAGCAGCCGACCATCGTGCTGGCCGTGGACGACTCGCAGTCGGTGGGGCTGTTTACGCCGGCCGCGGTACTCGGGCAAGCCACCGCGGGTCTGCAGCAGCTGGCCGAAACCCTGCGCGGCCGGGGCTTTAAAGTCGAGACCCGGACCCTGAGCACCCGCCGCCCGCCCCGCCCCGATTCGCTGCGCTTCCAGGCCCCCGCTACCGACCTCGACGAGCTGCTCACCGGCATCAAGGAGGGCTACGACGGGCGCAATCTGGCGGGCGTGGTGCTGCTCTCCGATGGTATCGTGAACCAGGGCCGCTCCCCGGTATACTCCGAGTTCAGCTTCCCGATTTACAGTGTGGCCGTGGGCGATACGGTGCCGAAGAAAGACCTCAGCCTGCCGGCCCTGACCTACAACCGCGTCGCTTTCAGCGGCAACAAATTCCCGATTGAAGCCGACATCAGCTACGAGGGCTTCGCGGGCGGCACGGCCGTGGTGCAGCTGCGCGAGCAGGGCCGGGTGCTGCAAACTCAGCGCGTGAAGCTGCCCGGGGGTCGTCGTCGTCAGAAAGCAACCTTCCTCGTCACGGCTCCGGCGCCGGGCAAGCGCCGCTACGAAATCGTGATTGAAAAGCAGGCGGGCGAGTTCACCCTGCTCAACAACGCCAAGTTCGCCTACCTCGAAGTCGTGAAGGGTAAGCTGCGGGTGCTGCTGGCCGGCGCGGCTCCCCACCCCGACCTGAAGGCCCTGCGGGCCGCCATCCGGCAAAACGACAACTTCGATTTGACCACTTACCTGCCCGGCATCGCGCCGCTCAGGGCCCAGGATTTCGACGTCGCCATTCTGCACCAGCTGCCCGCCCGGGGCGGCGTGGGCGCCGACGTGCTGGCCCGGGTGCGGGCCCGCCGCGTGCCGGCCCTGTACGTCATTGGGGCCCAGTCTGACCTGAACGCCTACAACAACCTCGGCACGGGCCTGACCATCACGCCCCGCGGCACCCAGACCGATGATGTGACGCCAGTGCTGAATCCGGCCTTTTCGCGCTTCACCTTCGAGGAAGACGCGTTGCGCCGCTTTGCTGCTTACCCGCCCGCGCCGGTCCCGTTTGGTGATTTGCGCCTGGCCGGGGGCGCGGAAGCCGCGCTGTTTCAGCAGGTGGGCCGGCTGAAAACGCAGAAGCCGCTGCTGGTGATGGGCGGCACGCCCAGCCAGCGCCAGGCCACGCTGCTCACCGACGGCAGCTGGCAGTGGCGCCTGCAGGAAGCCGCCGACCACGACGACCGGCCCGAAGCCTACGACCGCCTCATCGTGCGTACGCTGCAGCTCCTTACCGCCAACGCCAACAAGAAGCGCCTCGACGTGTACCCCACCCAGGACGCCTTCAGCACCCAGGACGACGTGACCTTCGGGGCCGAAACCTACAACACCATCTTCGAGCGCATCTACAACCAGCAAATCACGCTTACGCTCACCGACGAGCAGAAAAAGGCGCGCACGTTCTCCTTCACCAACAACGAGGACGGGGCTCCGCTCCACCTCGGGCCCCTGCCCGGCGGGGTGTACCGCTACGTTGCCCGCGCCACCCTCGGCGGCCAAGCCCAGCAGGACGTCGGGGAAGTGCTGGTGCAGGAGCAGCAGCTGGAAACCCTCGACGCCCGCGCCGACCATAACCTGCTCTACCAGCTGGCCCGCCGCAGCGGCTCGCGCCTGTATTATCCCAGCCAGTTTGCCCAACTCACCCAGGATATTCAGCAAGCCAACGCCAAGCCCGTCATCTACAGTCAGGAAGACCTGAAGGATCTGATTAACCTGAAATGGCTGTTCTTCCTGCTCCTGGCCCTGGTAACGGCCGAATGGGCCGCGCGGAAGTATTTGGGGGGGATTTAAGGAAATACTTTCTGCCCGGCGTTTTGCCCGGCTATAGTCACGCATTACCCGCAGTCAGCGGCGTGAGCATAGAGCGTACCTGCTTTCATTTCCCACCTGATAGTATGCCGACAAGTCCAGTGGCCGGAGCTGTTTCTTTAAAAACAGTGCGGATTATTCTGCTCGTGTACACCATTTGCCTGCTGGTGGGCACTTACACCCACGCCCGGGGATTAGTGCATAAAGGGTTTTTGGCGTACCCGGTTCCCCTCGCTATTGGCCTTTACTGGGACGCCCTTACGGTGCTGGACCCGCTCGCGGCGGTGTTGTTGTGGTGGCGGCCCAAGGCTGGACTCTGGCTCACGCTAGCCATTATGGTTTCCGACATCAGCGTTAATACCGCCGTCTATTTGGCCGGTTATTTTGGCCCACCCGTTCCCCACATGGTGCCGCTGACGTTGTTTGACCAGGCGCTGTTCGGATTGTTTGTCCTGGTAACCGCACCCCTTGTGTATAAGGATCTCCCCTTGATGAATGACCAAACCGCTTGACCTAGAGATAAGCAAGGGTGTTGGTTAAGGACTACGAATGGCCAAAAAAACCACCTCGGATCAGATGCTTCTGACTCATGCGATAGGAATGATCGGGGAAGCGTGCAAGCCTCGTACCTTTGCCTGCCGCCTTGGTATCCTTCGCTTCCGCATTTTACCGCATGATATTCCCCGTCTTATCGTCCCTGCTGCTTCTCACTCTCTGCGTCGGCTGCCAGCCGGGCCTCGAAAAGCAGGCCAAATCAGCCGTGTCGGAATATGCCGGCGCGCGGATGGATGAACCCCGCGACTACCGCGCCGGCCGCTTTGTGCTGCGCCCCTACACCCGCCGGGATTCGGCGGCCTACGCGGCCACTCTCTTTCAGGTCGCTGATTCTTCGTCGCTGATCCGGCCCGTGAAGCAGCCGGACTCAGTCAGAATCGGCACCTTTGTACACCACGCCTTTCAGGAGCAAACCAAAACCGGCCGCATCACCCGCGACAGTGGCGAGTTTGTGGTGTATGCCAACCGGGAAGTGGTGCAGCTGGTGATGAAGCCCGCTAAGTAGTAACGCGAGGTTCCACTTCGCGCCCCGGCCCCGCCGCCACCAATCCGTTCAACGATTTCGCGAAGTAAAACTTCGCGTTACCTCCTTTCCCCCAGCCCATGCGCTACGTTCTCGTCCATAAGCCCTACGAAGTCCTCACCCAGTTTACCGACGAAAACGGCCGCGCCACGCTCAAGGATTTCGTCGACGTGCCCAACGTCTACCCCGTCGGCCGCCTCGACTACGACAGTGAAGGACTGGTACTGCTCACCGACGACAAGCCCCTGCAGCACCGCCTGTCGGAGCCGCGCTTTAAGATTCCGAAAACCTACTGGGTGCAGGTCGAAGGTATTCCGACCGAGGAAGCCCTGGCTCAGCTGCGCCGCGGCGTCGACATCAAAACCGGCTTCACGGCCCCGGCCGAGGCCGAGCTGCTGCCCGAGCCGGTGGCCGTGGCTGAGCGCAGCAAGCCGGTACGCTTCCGCGCCAACATTCCGACTGCCTGGCTGCGCATCACCATCTCGCAGGGTATGAACCGGCAGGTGCGCAAGATGACGGCCGCCGTGGGCTTCCCCACCTTGCGCCTGATCCGGGTGCAGATTGCCGACCTGCGCATTGCCGGCCTGCCCCCGGGCAAGTGGCGCGACCTGACGTCCGACGAAATCAAAGACCTCAAGGAACTCACCGCCGGGCAGGTGCTGGGGCCAAACGACTTCAAATCCGGGGCCCGCACGCCCGGCACGGCCAATTCCGGCGGCTTCTGGCCCGGCGGCATCCGCCCTTCCGGCGACTCGCGCAAACCGGCCGCGGGTGGCAAGTCCGGCGCGGGCAAATTCGGGGTCAGCAAGGCTGGCGGCAGCCGCAGCGCAGGTCCGAAATCCGGCCCCGGCAGCAAGCCCACGGGCAGCCGCCCAACCGGGAGCAAACTCACCGGAGGCAAGCCAGCCGGGGACAAGCCCGCCGGTGGCAAACCCGGCCCGGCCGGTAAGTCGGGTGGGCCAGCGGGCAAATCCGGGGCTGGCCGGCCTTCGCGGCCCCGGTGAAACGGCGGGTTGGGCTGATTCTGCTCGGCTTATTCCTGCTCGTCAACCTCCTGGCGTTCAACCACGCCTGGCATTTCACGCACTTCAGCGCCGAAGCCGGCCCGCGTACGCCCAGCCCGGAAAGGCTGACGTGGCCGGCTAAGCTGAGTCTTCTGCTTACGGGTGTTGCTAACCCCAAACCCGTTAATTCCGGCGGGCCGGTTTTCCCCTACGAAACCCTGGCGCTGGATAGCCCCAACGGCCGGCTGGAAATGTGGTACGGTACCGTGGCCGCGCCCAAAGGCCGGGTTGCGCTGTTTCACGGCTACACCAGCGACAAATCGAAGCTGCTCACCGAAGCCGGCTTTTTCCGCTCCCTGGGCTATTCCGTGCTGCTGGTGGATCTGAGCGGGGCGGGCAACTCGGCCGGCTACCGCTGCACCGTAGGCTACCGCGAAGCCGACGACGTGGCCACCGCTTTCCGGTTTCTGACCCGGCAGCAGCCCGCGGCGCCCGTGGTGCTGTACGGCGTGAGCATGGGCGCCGTGGCTATTCTGCGGGCCGAAGCGGAGCTGGGCGTGCGGCCCGCCGCCGCCATCGTGGAGTGCCCGTACGGCAGCATGCTCGAAACGGCCCGGAACCGGTTTCGGGCGATGGGCGTGCCCGCCTTCCCGCTGGCCAACCTACTGGTATTCTGGGGCGGCGTCCAAAACGGCTTCTGGGCTTTCCGCCACGATGCCCGGCGCTACGCCCGCCGGATCACCACGCCCACGCTGCTGCTGTATGGCCTTGCTGATAAGCGCGTCACCCGGCCGGAAGCCGACGGCATCTTTACCGCTCTGCGCGGCCCCAGGCAGCGGTGCTACTTCCCCGGCGTGGGCCACGAGCCGTACTGGCACCGCTACCCGGCGGCGTGGCAGCAGCAGATCCGGGAGTTTCTGCGAAGCACCACTATCCAGCGGCCCTAGCGGGCTCCCTTTCAACCGCCATAAAACAGCCGGCTACCCAGGAGGGTGGCCGGCTGCTTTCGTTGAGTCCGGGGCAACAATTCACTTCCGCTGAGCATCTGGCCGCCGGGTGTCGTCGTCATCGGCATTAGAGTTGTTCCCAAATACTAAATAGAACGGTCATGCTGAGCAAAGTCGAAGCATCTCGCGGGCAGTCATTGCCATAGAGGCTGTTTAGGGTTTCGAAAAAGCTGTCATCCTTCATCTGGCGTCCGCTTGCGAAGGACCTTATCACGTCCGTACCACTTGGAATTAGGCCAAAATGAGCAGTCGTGAGAAGGTCCTTCGCAAGCGGACGCCAGATGAGGATGACAAACGACGAAAAAACCGGAACCCTAAACAAGTTCATAGTAATCAGACGACGCCACGCGAGATGCTTCGACTTCGCTCAGCATGACCGTTCTATTTTTTGGATGTTTTGGTATTGGGGACTAGGTCTATTAGCTAAATAGCATTATTCGCCGCGGCGCAAATTCGGGTCTTACCACTCCAACTGTGGCTCGCCGGCCGCTGAGGCAAGTTTCATTTATACTACCTGAGCCGAACAACCTAAATCTTCCCAAAGCATCTGCCACCTGCTCTTTTCACAGTCAGTCGCTTAAAATGGTGGGTAAGTACTTACTTTGGTTATAAGAAAAAGAGCCCGGCCGTTAGGTTGTTTTATGGAAACCCCTTACTTGCGAGACTTAACCCAAACGTAACATGGAAGTCCAAACAGTAAAATACCCGGCTGTGCGCAACTACGTCGCCGGTCAGTTTGAAGACGAACAGACGCGCCGGACGATGGACGTGGAAAGCCCGCTGACGGGGGAAATTATATCCATCCTGCCCCTGTCGGGGGCCGCCGAGCTGGACCGGGCCGTGCAGGCCGCCAAGGTCGCGTACCCCGCGTGGTCGGCTACGCCCATCAAGGAGCGGGTGCAGATTTTTTACCGCTACAAAACCCTGCTGGAGCGCGACATGCAGGCCTTGGCCGACCTGGTGCGCGAGGAAAACGGCAAAACCTACGACGAAGCCCGCGCCGAGGTGGAAAAGGCCATTGAGCTGACCGAGTTTGCCTGCTCCCTGCCCCAGCTGATTCAGGGCGAGTTTCTGGAAGTGAGCAAGGGCGTGGAAGCCCGCGTGGAGCGCAAACCCCTGGGCGTAGTGGCCAGCATTGCGCCCTTCAACTTTCCCAACATGGTGCCCCACTGGACCATTCCGAACGCGCTGGTGCTGGGCAACACCATGATTCTGAAGCCCTCCGAGATAGTGCCGCTCAGCGCCGGCCGCATTGCCGGGCTGCTCCGGGAAGCCGGCCTGCCCGACGGCGTGCTCAACATCGTGCACGGCGACCGGGAAATCGTGGAAGCCATCTGCGACCATCCGGATATTCAGGCCGTCTCGTTCGTGGGCTCCACGGCCATTGCCAAAGTGGTCTACATCCGCGCTACTTCCAACCTGAAGCGCTGCGTGGCGCTGGGCGGGGCCAAAAACCACCTGCTGGTACTCCCCGACGCCCACCCCGAAATGACGGCTTCCAACGTGGCGGCCTCCATGTCGGGCTGCGCGGGGCAGCGTTGCATGGCCGGCTCGACGATGGTCGGCGTGGGCGCGGTGGATGGCATCGTGGCCAAGATTGTGGAAGAAGCCCGCAAGATCGTGCCGGGCCACAACCTGGGCGCGGTGATCAGCAAGGCGGCCAAGGAGCGCATCGAAAAGCACATTACCGAAGCCGAAGCCGCCGGCGCCAAAGTGCTGCTCGACGGCCGCCACGCCACCGTGGCCGACCACGAGGGCGGCTACTACGTGGGCGCCACCGTCATCGACTTCGTGACGCCCGACATGCGCATTGCCCAGGAAGAGGTATTTGGGCCGGTGTTGGCCATCATGCGCACCACCACCCTGGACGAGGCGCTGGCCATCGAAAACGCTAACCCCTACGGCAACGCCGCGGCCGTCTTCACCAGCAGCGGCAGCAGCGCCCGCTACGTCATGGACCACGCCAACGCGGGCATGATTGGCGTCAACATCGGCGTGCCCGTGCCCCGGGAGCCGTTTTCCTTCGGCGGCTGGAACGACTCGAAGTTCGGCGCCTGCGACATCACCGGCAAAAGCTCCATCGAGTTCTGGACCCAGCTCAAGAAAACCACGACCAAGTGGAACCCGGAGTCGCGGGTGAACTGGATGAGCTAAGCGGACGGTCCATACGTTCGCCTCACCCCCTAGCCCCCTCTCCGAAAAGGAGAGGGGGGGACTTGTTCTAACTTCCGGTCCTGGACTACTAATTTAAATACATCAGCCTGCTCCACTTTTGTCTAGTCCAAAACTAGAATCTAGTCCCCCTCTCCTTTTCGGAGAGGGGGCTAGGGGGTGAGGCGCAACGCTTGCACACCATGGAAACCTACACCGAAACCGACAAGGACCAGATCCTCCGGGATAACCTCGACCACACGCTTTTCTCCTGGTCGAAGCAGACGGGGCTGAACCCGATCAGCGCCGAGCGGGCCGCGGGCGTGTACCTCTACGACCGGGACGGCCAGCGCTACATCGACTTTTCGTCCCAGCTGATGAACGTGAACATCGGCCACGGCGACCAGCGCGTGACCGAGGCCGTGACGGCCCAGATGCGGGCGCTGAGCTACGTGTATCCCGGCATGATTACCAAAGCCCGCGGCGACCTGGGCAAGCGGCTGGCGGAAATTACCCCGGCCAACCTGAACAAGGCTTTTTTCACGCTGGGTGGGGCCGAGGCCATTGAAAACGCCATCAAGCTGGCCCGGGTGTACACCGGCCGCCATAAGATTATGGCCCTGTACCAGTCGTTTCACGGCGCTTCCTACGGCGCGATGAGCCTGGGCGGCGACCCGCGCAAGTTCGCCGTCGACAGCCAGGCCATGCCCAACGTGGTGCACGTCGAAAACCCGTATTTCTACCGCTGCCCCTGGCACAGCGCCACGCCCGAGGAGTGCGCCCAGCGCGCCGCCGCCGCCATGGAGCGCATCATCGGCTACGAGAATCCGGGCAGCGTGGCGGCCATTGTGCTCGAAGGCGAGTCGGGCACCTCGGGCTGCATCAAGTACCCGCCCGGCTACTGGCAGCGGGTGCGCGAAATCTGCGACAAGCACGGCATCCTGCTCATTGCCGACGAGGTGATGTCGGGTTTCGGGCGCACCGGCAAGTGGTTCGGCTCCGACCACCACGGCGTGAAAGTCGACATCATGTGCATGGCCAAGGGCATCACCGCCGGCTACCTGCCCCTGGGCGCGGTAATGGTCGACGACACCATTGCCCACCACTTCGACGACAAGCCCCTGCCGCTGGGCCTGACCTACTCGGCCCACCCGGTTTCCTGCGCCGCCGCCGTGGCCGTGCTCGACATCTACGAGGAAGACGGCCTGCTCGAAAACACCGTGCGGATGGGTAAGCACCTCGACGAGCGGATGGGCGAAATGATGGCCCGCCACCCGAGCATCGGCGACTGGCGCAACACGGGCCTGTTCGGCTGCATCGAGCTGGTGAAAAACCGGGCTACCAAGGAGCCGATGGCGCCCTGGAACGCGGCCCCCAGCCAGATGGACATCATGAACAAGGTAATGGCCAAAATCAAGGAGCTGGGCATGTACACCTTCGTGCGCTGGAACTACATCTTCATCGCGCCCCCGCTGAATATCACCCGGGAAGAGCTGGACGAAGGTCTGGACATTATTTCCCAGGCCCTCAGCGTCGCCGACGAGTACGTGCACTAACACGATAACACTAGAACGGTCATTCCGAGCATTCTGCGCATGAAGCAGAGACCGAGGAATTTCGCGGGCAATGGTATTGTCATGCTGAGCCCCGCGAAGCATCTCTACCGCTTCGTTGGATTACCATGCGGAAGTCAGCACGCGAGATTCCCCGACTTCGCTCGGAATGACGTTCTATGCAGCGCTAGCCCCGCCCTTTCTGTTGCTCGATTTCAGGTTTGGCAGCTTGCTTTCGACCGCGAAAAACGCTACTTTTTCCAGCTATAACTTCCTCACTCTCTCGTTCTTGATGGCATCTTTACTGCTTAAAAATGGCCGCGTAGTCACGGCCGACTCCGACAGCGTGTGCGACATCCTCATCGAGGGCGAAACCATCGTCTCCATCGGCCGGAAGCTGGCCGCTGACGGCGCGGAAGTCATCGACTGCACCGGCAAGATTATCGTGCCCGGCGGCATCGACCCGCACGTGCACCTGGACATGCCGTTTATGGGCACTTTCAGCTCCGACACCCACGAAACCGGCACCCGCGCCGCCCTGCACGGCGGCACCACCACCGTTATCGACTTCGTGCTCCAGAAGCAGGGCCACAGCTTGCGCGAGGCCCTCACCGAATGGCAGGGCCGCGCCACCGGCACGGCCGTCGGCGACTACTCGTTCCACATGGCCGTGACGGACTTCAACCCCGGCACGAAGGAGGAAATCAAGGACATGGTGGCCGAGGGCATCACGTCCTTCAAGACCTTCATGGCCTACAAGGGCGCCCTGATGATTGACGACGCGCAGATGGTGGGGCTGATGCAGGAAGTGAAAAAGCACGGCGCCCTGGTCACGGCCCACGCTACCAACGGCGACATGATTGACACGCTCATTGCCCAGCACCGCGCCCAGGGCAAGCTCACGCCGCTCTACCACTACCTCTCCCAGCCCGAAGTCACCGAGTCGGAAGCCTCGGGCCGCTTCGCCGACATTGCCAACTACACCGGCGTGAATGCCTACATCGTGCACCTGACCTGCGAGGGCGCTTTAAACCAGGTGCGCCGGGCTACGGAGCGGAATCAGCGGGTGTTCGTGGAAACCTGCATTCAGTACCTGCTGCTCGACGCCTCGCTCTACGAGGACGAGGCCAACGGCGCCAAGTACGTCATGTCGCCGCCGCTGCGGGAGAAGAAGGACCAGGAAACGCTCTGGGCCGGCATCAACCAGGGCCTGGTGCAGGTGGTGGGCACCGACCACTGCCCGTTTATGCTGGCGCAGAAGCTCGTGGGCAAGGACGACTTTTCCAAGATTCCCAACGGCCACCCCGCCATCGAGCACCGCATGGAGCTGCTGTTTTCGGAGGGCGTGAGCAAGGGCCGCATCAGCCTGCAGAAGTTCGTGGCAGTCACCAGCACCAACCCCGCCAGGATCTTCGGCATGTTTCCGCGCAAAGGCACCATCAGCATCGGCGCGGATGCCGACCTGGTTGTCTTCGACCCCGAGAAGAAGCACACGATTTCGGCCGCCACCCACCACATGAACGTCGACTATTCGGCCTACGAAGGCTGGGAGCTGACCGGCAAAATCGACACCGTGCTGCTCCGCGGCCAGGTAGCCGTGGACGGCGGCCAAACCAAGGTCGGCCGCGGCTACGGTAAGTTCATCAGGCGCGGCGTTACGGCTTTTTAAAAGCTAAGGCTAGAAAATTCCCCTCCTTTTTCAAGGAGGGGTGCCCGAAGGGCGGGGTGGTTGACTAGAGCTAGAACTACTAGGCCCCCCAACGATTTTACCACCCCTGGCCCCTCCTTAAAAAAGGAGGGGAACCAGCTTCTAGCTCTAGTACCCATCGACTTTCAAACTCATTCCCCCCAGCCCTTTTCCTCTCCCCAATGCCCAGAATTATTAAATCCGGCCTGATCCAGATGAGCCTGCCCATGACGGAAGGCGAAGGCACGATTGCCGAAATTATGGAAGCCATGGTGCAGAAGCATATTCCGCTCATTGAGGAGGCCGGCCGCCAGGGCGTGCAGATTCTGTGCCTGCAGGAAATCTTCAACACCCCCTACTTCTGCCCCGGCCAGGACAAAGCCTGGTACGCCTCGGCCGAATCGGTGCCCGGCCCCACTACGGACCGTATGGCCGAGTACGCCAGGAAGTACAACATGGTGATGATTGTGCCCGTGTACGAGCGGGAGTCGGCGGGCTTTCTGTACAACACGGCGGCCGTGATTGACGCCGACGGTACCTATCTGGGGAAGTACCGCAAGAACCACATTCCCCACACTTCGGGCTTCTGGGAGAAGTTCTTCTTCAGGCCCGGCAACCTGGGCTACCCCGTGTTCCAGACCAAGTACGCCAAAGTAGGCGTCTACATCTGCTACGACCGGCACTTCCCCGACGGCGCCCGGGTACTGGGCCTGAACGGCGCGGAAATCGTGTATAACCCTTCGGCTACCGTAGCCGGCCTTTCGCAGTACCTCTGGAAGCTGGAGCAGCCGGCCCACGCGGCGGCCAACGGCTACTTCATGGGCTGCATCAACCGCGTCGGCACCGAGAAGCCCTGGAACCTGGGCAAATTCTACGGCACCTCGTACTTCGTGGACCCGCGCGGCCAGATCCTGGCCCAGGCCTCCGAAGACCACGACGAGCTGCTGGTAGCCGAATTCGACCTCGACCTGATTGAGGAAGTGCGCAACACCTGGCAGTTCTTCCGCGACCGTCGCCCGGAGACCTACGAGAAGCTGGTGGAGCTGTAGGCTGGTTTTTGGTTTTTGGTAATCGGGCAACACCTGCCTGGCCAGATCCCACCAACCAAAAACCATAAACCATAAACCAAAAAATGGCCGAATACTCTACTCCTACTTCCGAGCAGGAATTCCAGGCGAATTTTGCCCAGATCAAGCCCCGGATGAACCGCTCCGAGGCGTTGTTTGAAAGCTCGCGCTGCCTGTTCTGCTTCGACGCGCCCTGCATCCAGGCCTGCCCCACGGGCATCGACATTCCGCAGTTCATCCGCCAGATCAACACCGGCAACGACACCGGTGCGGCCCGCACCATCTACGAGGCCAACTACTTCGGCAACGCCTGCGGCAAGGTGTGCCCCACGGAAGTGCTCTGCGAAGGCGCCTGCGTGTACAACCTGCAGGACGTGAAGCCCATCGAAATCGGGCGGCTCCAGAGCTTCGCCACCCGCCAGGCCATGGACGAGGAAAAGCCGCTGTTTACGCCCGGCCTCCCCAACGGCCGCAAAGTCGCTATCATCGGCGCCGGTCCGGCCGGTATTTCCTGCGCCTGCGAGCTGCGCGCTTTGGGCTACGAGGTCAACGTGTTCGAAGCCAAAGCCCAGCCTTCGGGGCTGACGGTGTACGGCGTGGCGCCCTACAAAATCACCAACGAGGAAGTGCTGGCCGAAATGGCCTACCTGCAAAGCCAGTTCGGCTACTCCGTTACCTATAACTCGCCCATAAGCTCTCGGGAGGAATTGCAAAAGCTGGAAGACCAGTACGACGCCATTTTCCTGGGCATCGGCCTGGGCAAAACCAACGCTTTGAGCCTGCCCGGCGAGGAGCGCGAAAACTGCGTGGGCGCCGTGGAATTCATCGAGCAGCTGCGCCTGAACCACCACAGCACCGCCGTCGGCCGCAAGGTCATCGTACTCGGCGGCGGCAACACGGCTATGGACGCCGCCTCGGAATCGTCGCGGATGGGCGCCGACTCGGTGATTCTGGCTTACCGCCGCGGTAAGGACGACATGGGCGCGTATGAGTTTGAGTACGACCTGGCCAAAGGCGTAGGCGTGAAAGGCCTGTTCCACGTGGCCCCGGTCGAAATCATGGGCAACGGCAAGGTTGAAGGCGTGAAGTTCATCCGCACCGCCCTGCACGAGGGCCAGGTGCAGACCGTGCCCGGCTCCGAGTTCATCGAACCCTGCGACATGGTGATTAAAGCCACCGGCCAGGCCAAGCAAACCCAGTTTCTGAGTTTGATTCCGGGCCTGCAAACCGACGCCAAAGGCCGCATCGTGGCCGATGAGCGCACGGGCCAGACCACCAACGCGCAGTACTTCACCTCCGGCGACGCCCGCAACGGCGGCGCGGAAGTCGTCAACGCCGCCGCCGAAGCCAAAGCCACCGCCCGCGGCATTCACGAATACCTTTCCCGCAAATAATCAGAACGTCATTCCGAGCGCAGCCGAGGAATCTCGCGTGCTGATGTTGCCAAAGTAACTGTCATGCTGAGCCTGCCGAAGCATCTCTACCGCTTCGTTGCAACGATAATCCAACGAAGCGGTAGAGATGCTTCGACTTCGCTCAGCATGACGTTCTTTATCCAACAACGACGCCACGCGAGATTCCTCGACTCCGCTGCGCTGCGCTCGGAATGACGTTCCCCTAAAAAATCAACCATGCCCGACCTCTCCATAAATTTTGCCGGCATCAAGTCCCCGAACCCGTTCTGGCTGGCTTCGGCGCCGCCGACCAACTCCGGCTACCAGGTGATGAAAGCCTTCGACGCGGGCTGGGGCGGCGCGGTGTGGAAAACGCTGGGCGTGCCCGTCGTGAACGTGTCGAGCCGCTACGGCAGCGTCAATTACCGCGACAAGCGCATGATGGGCTTCAACAACATCGAGCTGATTTCGGACCGCCCCCTGGCCGACAACCTGCGCGAGATTGAGGAAGTCAAGAAGCGCTTCCCGAATCATGCCGTCATTGCCTCCCTCATGGTGCAGAGCCGGCAGGAGTGGCACGACATCGTGCGCCAGAGCCAGGAAGCCGGGGCCGACGGCATCGAGCTGAACTTCGGCTGCCCCCACGGCATGTGCGAGCGGGGCATGGGCTCGGCCGTGGGCCAGGAGCCCGCGGTGCTCCAGACCATCGTGGAGTGGGTGATGGAAGTGGCCAGGATTCCGGTTATCGTCAAGCTCACGCCTAACATCTCCGACATCACCGAGCCCGCCATGGCCGCCCGCCGCGGCGGGGCCGACGCCATTTCGCTCATCAACACGATTCAGAGTATCGTGGGCGTAGACCTGGACCTGTTTGCCCCCTACCCCATCGTGGACGGCAAGGGCTCCAACGGCGGCTACTGCGGCCCGGCCGTGAAGCCCATTGCCCTGAACATGCTCAAGAACTGCGCCCAGCACCCCGACGTGCGCCTGCCCATCTCCGGCATCGGCGGCATCGAAACCTGGCGCGACGCCGTGGAGCACATCCTGCTCGGGGCCTCCTCGGTGCAGGTCTGCACCGCGGCCATGCACTACGGCTTCGGCATCATCCGCGAGATGACCAGCGGCCTGGAGCAGTACATGGTGGATAAGGGCTTCCACACCATCTACGACTTCGTGGGTAAGGCCCTGCCCAACGTGCTGCCCTGGGAAGACCTGAACATGAAATATAAGGTGACGGCCAACATCCACGCGGAAAAGTGCATCGGCTGCCAGCTCTGCTACACGGCCTGCGAGGATGGCGCCCACCAGGCCATCAGGCTCAACGCCGGCACCCGCGTCCCCGAAATCATCGAGGCCAACTGCGTGGGCTGCAACCTGTGCTCGTTGGTCTGCCCCGTGGAAGACTGCATCACCATGGACCGCACCGACGACGGCACGGCCCACGTCACCTGGAAGGAGCGCACCGCCGCCGATAACATCCCGGTCACCTTCAACGATGAGCGGGCCGGTGGCCGCCACCATTGGGTGCCCGAGCCGTCCGCGGCCCTGGGCAAGGAGAAGCACAAAACCCTGCCCGGCAAAGCCCGCCAGTTTGAGAAAGTGACGGTGACGGAGTAGCGTTCTGCCCTTTTGCGCTGTCATGCAAACGGCCCCCGAATCCAGCTGGATTCGGGGGCCGTTTGGGTTTTGAGGCTAGTTGGTTTAGGCGTTACGGTTTGCAGCTACAAGAAGTTGGCAATTTCGAAGCACTAAACTGTCTGCCACCACAAAACTTGACACGAAGCACAAATCTTCATTTAACCACTAAACCGCCAATTTCTTGTAGCTGCTGTCATGAGCTAACTTTCTATTGCTTGTCGTCATTAGTACCTTGTTCCCACTGCTTTTTCTTGTCCGCTTCTTCTTTCTTTTTGTTAGCGCGGCTAATTAAAAATGCACCTAAAACTATAAATGTCACACCCGCAAAATTTGGTTGCCGTCCTACGATTGCACTCATAATTCCTCCAAGTGTAGAAAGGCAACCAATTACAAGTATTACAATTCCTGTTGTTTTCATAGTTCTTTAGTTTTGTTCGTTTTCTTTTTTTACATCTACAAAGTCAACGGAGTCAACTTTTTTTGAAAATAGAATTATTATTACTCCGATAATTGGCGATAGAAAAAGGCAAAGAACAAAGCTCCAGCCATATCCGATTTTGCGGTTTCTACCAAATAATGCAACAAGTGCTGAAATAATTGCAAGTACTACTATTTTTTCCATTTGATTTTATTTTTTAAAAGTTAATGTTTAATTTTTGAATTGCTTCTTCTTTTAGTTCAAGCAAACGCTTGACATTATTTTTATTTTTGCTAATCTCTTGAAAGATGTTTTCTGCAATTGAGTTCTTTTCCATATCGGTTGGAAAGCGGTCTGGATGGCACTTTACTTTTAGTTTGTCATACAGTTGAATTGAATTGAAAGAACTGTTAATGATATTACCGAAGTCAATATCTTGCTTTAAAGATTCGTTTTTGAAGCGTTGTTTTGCAGTGTCTTTTGATTTGAGTTTCTCCTTTAAGATTAGATACGCAATAACCCCAAGTTCAGCTATTACAAGCCACATCCACCAATTTATTTGGTGTACATTTTCTGTTGTTTTTGTAACAGCTTGTCCTACTACTTTTATGCTGTCTTGTATTAAAGCATCATTCATTTTTGTTGAATTTAGGAAGTGGTATATAATCCTTTAATTGCCATCTGCAACCATATGTTCCAGCGTCACCGTGTATTTCTAAAGTATCCCAACCGAGAACAATTAGTCTGCGAACTAAAACATCATCATCAATAATTACTTTTCCGATATGAATTAATTCGTCCTTTGTCAGAACCCTGCCAGTGAATGCTTGAATTCTAAAGCCAGTATTTAGCCAATTTGAAAATTGATGCTTATATGAACTTTCTCCTTTTGAAATACTTGCTTTTAATAATGTTGGTGCGACACCTACTACAAATGAAGTCCTTGCAGATTCGTTAAAACTGCGTACAATTTTCGCTCTTTCACTTCTGTCACGAAACCAGTCGAGTATGTTATTCCAAGGGTTATCTAACATTTTTCATTTGTTTTTAAAGTTCCTTTAGTGAATACATCATTCGGTTCATTTTGTCTTTGTACTCGTATTCCTTGCTTGATAAAGTCCAAGCCATAATTTGATAATATCTTTCTTTGCCTTGTATAAATGCTAGTGAATAGAAGGCATCAATTCCTTCTACTCTTCCAGTTATTGTCAATAGTCTTGCAGGCATATTGTTAACCAAAGTATCAATTATTTCAAACTTTTGCGAACTCGATATACCTTTTTCAAATCCGTTTAATGATAAGTCAGAATACCCTTTAATATCATTTGAATAGGTTTCTGTTAGATTATTGTCGTCCAATACTTTTTGCATATCAGTTTTTGATTCGTCAAGAATAATGATGTAAAATTCTTTCCAAGCGTGTTGGTATTGTAAAGATGCATCATCATTCAGTTCGCTTGTCTTTGCCAAAAAGGAAGGTATGGAAACTGAATATTTATTTTCAATTGTTACGGTCTGTTGTTCGTCACCTATTTGGCACGAATTTAATAACAAAATTATCATAAGTAGGATTGTGATTTTTTTCATCGTCCATTCTTTAAGCTTGCCCATAATGGTTTGCAGCTACAAGAAGTTGGCGATTACGAAGCGCTAAACTATCTGCCACCACAAAACTTGATACGAAGCACAAAGCTTCATTTAACCACTGAACCACCAATTTTTTATAGGTGCTGTTAGCGAATGTTTTTTGTCTTTTAATATTCTATTTTAGTTTTGAAACTTGAATTGCTTCGTCAACATCCTCAACTTTCATTGTCCAAGTTCCTTTAAATTCATAAATTAAAACATTGGGGCTATATGCATAATGATACGTATAAGCATATGAAGATTGCTGCCATATTTGACCATTCATCATTTTGAAGATTGTCTCACCTTCCCAGCCTTTAAACTCTCCTGAAATTTGTGTTTCAATTACGTTCTTAAGTTTTTTACAAATTACTGGCTCATCAAAATCTTCTATAACTAATTTATAGTCGGAACCATTTTGATATATTTTAACTTCAGGATTCCTTGTCCTTACACGTTGTCTTGTTCTTTCGTTTATTACATAAAATCCTCTGTCAACCTTGAAAATATAACCTTGAGTTATTGAGCCACTGATTGAGCCTCTTATACTAGTTTTGTCAATTAGCGTCCAACCTGAATGCGCATTGATGCTAGTCAAGCAAGTCGCAAATAATAATATTGTAATCAGATGTTTCATATGTTTTCCGTTTTAAAATATCCGCTAACATTATGGTTAGCGAAGGCACGAGTTGCGTCAACCTGTCTTTAGCACGCAATATACCTTCGTTTACCGATCTTCATAGGGCTGGCAAACAAAGGCTACAACTTTCTCCCACCGTCGCTCGGCTGTGCCGAGTGACCACTACGCCGGAGCGGCTATGCCGCGAGCGTCCTGCGCCGGTCGAACCATTTTTAACAACGGCGCGGCCGGATTCGCGGCACAGCCGCTCAAGCGTACTCGTCACTCGGCATAGCCGAGCGACGGCGGGACGGCGCGGGCTCCTACGCAAACCGGCCTCTTCTGTCCCCCTGTCAGACAATCCCAACCCGGATTCACCCGTTGAAGTCAGTCCGGCGCGAAAACGCCCGCCCGAACCTTGCAAAATGACAATCTGTCACGGAAAGGCCGCTGATCCGGGGCTGGTACGCGTCTTGTAATCAGTCCGGGGCGAGTGATTCGCACCTCAGAACTGACCTCTCACATTCTATAAAACCCCAACCATACCCATGGGAAAGATAATCGGTATTGACCTCGGCACCACCAACTCGTGCGTAGCCGTCATGGAAGGCAACGAGCCGGTGGTGATTCCAAACAGCGAAGGCCGCCGCACGACCCCGTCGATTGTGGCTTTCCTCGACGGTGGCAAAGGCGAGCGGAAAGTGGGTGACCCGGCCAAGCGTCAGGCCATTACCAACCCGCAGAATACGCTCCAGTCGATCAAGCGCTTCATGGGCCGCGGCTTCGGCGAAGTGACCGAGGAGTCCAAGAACGTCTCCTACAAGCTGGTGAGCGGCTCCAA
Organism: Hymenobacter fastidiosus; assembly: GCF_039539565.1. NCBI lineage: Bacteria > Pseudomonadati > Bacteroidota > Cytophagia > Cytophagales > Hymenobacteraceae > Hymenobacter > Hymenobacter fastidiosus. The sequence goes on from NZ_BAABDJ010000038.1 coordinate 24,875, forward strand.
CAACACGGTAGCCGTGCAGATCGGCGACCGGCAGTACACGCCCCAGGAAATTTCGGCCATGGTACTTCAGAAAATGAAGCAGACCGCCGAAGAGTACCTGGGCCAGCCCGTAACCGAAGCCGTTATTACGGTGCCCGCCTACTTCAACGACGCCCAGCGTCAGGCCACCAAGGAAGCCGGCGCCATTGCCGGCCTCGACGTGAAGCGCATCATCAACGAGCCCACGGCGGCGGCCCTGGCCTACGGCCTCGACAAGAAGCACAAGGACCAGAAGATTGCCGTGTACGACCTCGGTGGTGGCACCTTCGACATTTCCATCCTCGAGCTGGGTGATGGCGTGTTCGAAGTGCTGAGCACCAACGGCGACACCCACCTCGGCGGCGACGACTTCGACCAGGTAATCATCAACTTCCTGGCCGACCAGTTCGCCAGCGAAAACGAGGGCCTGAACCTGCGTCAGGACCCAATGGCCCTGCAGCGGCTGAAGGAAGCCTCGGAGAAAGCCAAGGTGGAGCTATCCAGCTCATCGGAAACCGAAATTAACCTGCCCTACATCACCGCCACGGCCTCGGGCCCCAAGCACCTGGTGGTGAAGCTGAGCCGCGCTAAGTTTGAGCAGCTGGCCGATACGCTGGTGCGCCGCTCGATGGAGCCCTGCAAAAAAGCGTTGCAGGACGCCGGCCTGAGCACGTCGGATATCGACGAAGTTATCCTCGTGGGTGGCTCGACCCGTATTCCGCGCATTCAGGAGGAAGTAGAGAAGTTCTTCGGCAAGAAGCCCTCGAAAGGCGTGAACCCCGACGAAGTGGTAGCCATCGGCGCCGCCATCCAGGGTGGCGTGCTGACCGGCGAAGTGAAGGACGTGCTCCTGCTCGACGTGACCCCGCTGAGCCTGGGCATCGAAACCATGGGCGGCGTGATGACCAAGCTCATCGAGAGCAACACGACCATTCCGACCAAGAAGTCGGAAACCTTCTCCACGGCTTCGGACTCCCAGCCTTCGGTGGAGATTCACGTGCTGCAGGGCGAGCGTCCGCTGGCTTCGCAGAACCGCACCATCGGCCGCTTCCACCTCGACTCGATTCCTCCCGCCCCCCGCGGCGTACCGCAGATCGAAGTAACCTTCGACATCGACGCCAACGGCATCCTGCACGTATCGGCCAAGGACAAAGGCACCGGCAAGGAGCAGAAAATCCGTATCGAAGCCAGCAGCGGCCTCACCGACGCCGACATTGAGCGGATGCGTGCCGAGGCCGCCGCCAACGCCGATTCCGACAAAGCCGAAACCGAGCGTATCGTGAAAGTAAACGCCGCCGACTCGATGATTTTCCAGACGGAGAAGCAGCTGAAGGAGTACGGCGACAAGCTGAGTGCCGGCAACAAGACGGCCGTGGAAAACGCGCTGACCGACCTCAAGACGGCTCACGAAAGCAAGGACCTCGGCCAGATTGATACCGCCATGGCGGCCATCAACTCGGCCTGGGAAGCAGCCTCGACCGAAATGTACAACGCCACGCAGGGCAGCGGCGAGCCGCAGCCCCAGGGTTACCCCGGCGGCGAAGGCGGTCCGGCGCAAGGCAGCAACGGCCAGCCCGGTGCCGGCCACGACAACGTGACGGACGTCGACTACGAAGAAGTAGACGGCAAGAAGTAAATCACTGATTAGCGCTGATTCTTTTGATTGCGCTGATCCTGATGGATTGAAAAGGCCCGAAGCAGCTTGCTTCGGGCCTTTTTGTTGTATCGAAGCTGTTTAGCAATTCGATTTTTTTGTCGATTGTCATCCTTCATCCAGAGCGTGTGGACACTTAGCTAAAAGGGCCTTTGAAGCCATCGAAACAGTCATGCTGAGCTTGTCGAAGCATCTCTACCGAACGTTTTGCCGCAAAAAAGCGGTAGAGATGCTTCGACAAGCTCAGCATGACCGCCTTTTCCGTTAAGTGTTCACACACTCTAGTGTACGCTGGCGAAGGATTACAGACTGTTTGACTTTCTAAACAGCTTCTCTGACATGAACTGATTCGCTACGTGGTCAGCTCCTTCTTTTTGTTGGGGTTGGCCTTTTCGTAGGCTTCCTCCTCTACTTCTTCCTCGAAGCCTTCCCGGATCTTTTCGCTGGCTTCGCCGTGGTCGCCGGCGTCGGCTTCCTCGCAGTTTTCCTCCTGCTTGGCTTTGTCGTGGGGCTCGTAGCTGAGCTTGATGTAGATGGGAAAGTGGTCGGAACCCACGTAGGGCAGGCGCTGCATATCATCGACCTTGAAGTCGGCCGAAACGAACACGTGGTCCAGGGGCCAGCGCAGCAGCCGGTAGTCGGCATGAAAGGTGGGCAGCAGGCCCCGGCCTACCCGCGGATCCATGAGGCCGCTGATGCGGCGGAACAGCTCGGACGTGTGCGACCAGGCCACGTCGTTCATGTCGCCAAAGACGATGGTCGGCTCGTCGCGGGCCTCAATTTCCTTGCCCACGAGCAGCAGCTCGGCGTCGCGCTTGGTGCTGGTCTTGGACTCGGACGGCGCCGGCGGCTTGGGGTGCAGGCCGTACAGGCGGATCCAGGTTTTGTCGGGCAGCTGCACGCGGGTGTGCAGGCTGGGCACGTCGTCGTCGAGCAGGTACTTTATCTCGCTGCCCTCCAGCGGCAGGCGGGAAAAGAACAGCAGGCCATAGGTATTGTCGAGGGGTTCGAGGCAGGTGTAGGGGTGCGTGTCGGTCAGCGGCTGGAGCTGCTCGTACCACCACTGGTCGGTTTCGACGGCCATGATGATGTCGGAGTCAGCGGCCTGCAGCGCCGCCAGCGCCTTGGCGCCCTGCTTGTTGAACTGCAGCACGTTCATCACCGTCAGGCTCAAGTGGCGCGCCCCGTCCTGCCGGGTACTGTCGCCGACCTGCTTGCGGGCCAGCCGGGTGTAGGGCATGATACGAAAAAACTGGTAGCCCACGGCCACCGCCAGCACCCCCAGCGTGCCCAGGCCCCAATAGCCGGGCAGCTCGTGCCAGCCCAGGGCCAGCCCGCCCCCGATGGTGAGCAGGGCCACGGCCACGACCTGCAGGCGCGGGAAGTCGAACACCCGGATCCACCATGCCGTTTCGCGCAGCAGCGGCAGCAGCGTGGCTACCAGCGCCGCAACGGTGAACAGCAGCACCAATCCGTGCAGCAGCACCAGCCAGAAGGGAAGAGAGTCGAAATCAGGCAATGTTATACTGTGCTAAGGTGAGGAAGGTGATTATGATTAATGTGCTGATGTGGGGTTAATGTGCTAATGTGGTTAATGTGCTGATGTGGGGTTAATGTGCTGATGTGATTAATGTGCTGATGTGGGAAATGTGCTGGTATGGGGAATGTACTGAAGGCGAACGTGGCAGTAGGTTGTGGAACATCAGGCAGTGTGCTAAAACCGAATACTAAATTCACCAGTTACCACATCAACACATTACCCACATCAACACATTAATCACATCAACACATTAATCACATCAACACATTAATCACATTAATCACATCAGCACATTAACCTCACATCAGCACATTAGCCCCACATTAGCCCCACATTAATCGTCGCTGTAGCCGCCTTTGCGCAGCTCTTCGATGGTGCGCATCACTTTGTCCTTGAGGGAGGTGCGGTATTTTTCCAGTACGTCGGCGAGGCGGGCGTTGCTGAGGGCCAGAATCTGGGTGGCCAGCACGGCGGCGTTGGCGGCCCCGTCGATGGCCACGGTTGCCACGGGCACCCCGGCCGGCATCTGCAGCATCGACAGCACTGAGTCGAGGCCGTGAATGGAGGTAACCGAGTTGATGGGCACCCCGATTACGGGCAGCACGGTGAAGGCCGCCACCATGCCCGGCAGGTGCGCCGCTCCGCCCCCGCCCGCGATAATCACGCGCAGACCACGCTTACGGGCCGTTTCGGCGTATTCCACCAGCCGGTGGGGCGTGCGGTGGGGCGAAACCAGGGTTATTTCGTAGGCCACGCCAAACTGCCGGAGTACTTCGGCCGCGGTCGACATGATTTTCAGATCGGACTGGCTGCCCATGATGATGCCCACCAGGGGCGCAGCGGTGGCGTCGTGGGCCGCGGGTGAGGCGGGAGGATTGGTGGTCATAACAGGATGGAGGGAAAAGGCCCCCGCGGGCCTTCAGTGGCTTGTACGGGCGGCCCGGCGGACAGTTGGCTTCCCAAACATACCACTTTACGCGGTTTGACGATTCCCAATCCCTCGTACCTTTACCCGCCCCCGCTGCTGCCTCTCCCCGGTTTATGGAAATTCTGCTTGCCACGTTCACCACGCTGTTTTCGGTCGTGAATCCCTTTGGGGCCATGCCGGTGTTTCTGACGCTTACTGAGGACGACACGCCCCGGCACCGCGCCCAGATCGGGCTGCGGGCCTGTATGTACATGGTGGGCGTGCTGTCGGTGTCGTTTTTCGCGGGGCAGTACGTGCTCAACTTCTTCGGCATCAACATTCACCACCTGCGCATCGCGGGCGGCATTCTGCTCATGCGCTCGGCCTTCGATCTGCTCACGCCGGGCGGCAACCGCGCCAAGGTCTCGGATGCCACGCTGGAAGAAAGCATGCACAAGGAGGATATCTCCTTTACTCCCCTGGCCATGCCCATGCTGTCGGGCCCGGGCTCCATGGCCGTGTGCATCGGCCTGTTCACCAAGAAGCTCACCTACCTCGACATGGGCCTGATCGTGTTCGGCTTCGTGCTGGTGGCCTTCGCGGCCTACATTATTCTCATGTCGTCGTTGCGGCTGACGCGCTTTCTGGGCCGGCCCGGCATGGCGGCCCTGGCCCGCATCATGGGCTTTCTGACCCTGGCTATCGGCGTCAACTTTATGGCCTCGGCCATCAAGGCGCTGTTTCAGGAGTAAGGCGGCGCGGTTTAGTTAGTGTTCCCCGTCAATGCAGAGCAGCACGGCTGGAGTAACTTTTTTACTCCGGCCGTACTGCGCTGCATTTGTGCGGCACCTGAGCGGCCACCACTGTATATTTGCCCCACTTATGCTTAAAAACGACCTCCTGCTCCGTGCCGCCCGTGGCGAAGATACCGAACGTACTCCCGTCTGGCTGATGCGCCAGGCCGGCCGCATCCTGCCCGAGTACCGGGCCCTGCGCGCCCGCCTGAGCGGCTTTAAGGAGCTGGTCGAGACGCCGGAGCTGGCGGCCGAAGTCACCATTCAGCCCGTGGATGCGCTGGACGTGGATGCGGCCATCATCTTCTCCGACATTCTGGTGGTGCCCGAGGCCATGGGCCTGACCTACGAGATGCTGGAAGCCCGCGGCCCCATGTTTCCCGAAACCATCAAGTCAGCCCACGACGTGGCGCGGCTGCGCGTGGCCGACCCGGAAGAGCACCTGGGCTACGTGCTCGAAGCCATCCGCATCACCAAGCGGGCCCTGAACGGCCGGGTGCCGCTCATCGGCTTTGCCGGCGCGCCCTGGACTATCCTGGCGTATATGGTGGAAGGCCACGGCTCCAAGACCTTCTCCAAAGCCCGCCGCCTGCTCTACACCGACCCGGCCCTGGCCCACGAGCTGCTGCGCAAAATTACGGCCACGACCATTGCTTACCTGCAGGCCCAGGTGACGGCCGGGGCCAACATCATTCAGGTGTTCGACTCCTGGGCCGGCATTCTGCCTCCCGACCACTACCGCGAATTCTCCTCGCGCTACATCGCCGAAATCTGCAACGCCCTGCCCGACGTGCCGGTGACCGTGTTTGCCAAGGGGGCCTACTTCGCCATTCCCGAGTTTGCCTCTTTCAACTGCCGCACCATCGGCCTCGACTGGAACGAAGACCCCCGCGCCGTGCGGGCCGCCATCGGCGACGAAAAAACCCTGCAGGGCAACCTCGACCCCTGCGCCCTCTACGGCACCCGGGAGCAGGTGCAGCAGGCCACCATCGCCATGCTGCGCCGCTTCGGTCCCCAGCGCCACATCGCCAACCTCGGCCACGGCGTGTACCCCGACACCGATGCCGACAACGTGCGCGTGTTCGTGGATACAGTCAAGGAATTCAGCCCCATGGCCCGGGAAGGAAATCTGTAGCAACACGGCCTGTTGTCGGCGCCAGCGACTCTGCCAGCGTCTCCCCTAGTGCTCAAGGTATTCCGTCCCAAGATTTATGTATTCCCGTTTCAAGCAGTTTTCCGGTCGTTGGGCGGGGCTCACCCGCCCGCGTTTTTTCTGGTTCTGGATCACGACCCTGCTTTTTGGAACCCATCTGCTTACCTCCGCGGCCCATCCGCAGGTGTATGATGCCAACGGCTACTGGGAGCTAACCTATAAGCTCTACAACGGGGGGAATTTCTCGCTGTATAATTTCGACAGTGCCCTGCGCGGCTACCTCTTTCCCCTGCTCCACGTGCCGGTGCTGCTGCTGGGACAAGCGCAGCCGTTCCTGTCGATTGATACCATTATCAAGCTGATCGGAGCGGCATTGGCCGGGGCCTTATTTGGGGTCTTGCTGCCGCGGCTCTGGCTTACGCTCACCGGGCAGCCGGTGAGTGCCGGGCGGCAGCTCCTGCTCGTTGGGCTGACTTTCGCCCTCTGGCGCGACTACTTCCACTACACGCTGACGGACTTTCCGGTGCTGGCGGGGGAGGTAGCCGTATTGCTGCTCCTGCTGCAGCGGCTGACTCCGGGCCGGGTTCTGCTCGCGGGTCTGCTTAGTGCCGCTCTCATCAACGTGCGCCCCGTGTATCTGGTCGTAGTCCCGGTGCTGGGGTTGCTGCTGCTGTGGGTCAGTACTGCCGGGCTGCGCCAATGGCGCTGGCAGACGGGCCAATGGGGGCTGCTCTTCGCGCTGGGGTTTGCCTTGGTTACCCTGCCGCAATGGCTGATCAACCAGCACAACTTCAACTCGTCCCGCCCCTTGGTCATCGGCATCGATCTGAACGACCCGGTGATGAGCGCCAAGGGGGATTTGTACCTGCAGAAGCTCAGCGAAGGCCTGCAGTACCAGAAGTACGAAACCACTATCGGGGACGATTACGCCAAGCCGCAGGTGCTCTACCGCGACCCGGTTGGAGTAGCCCTGCTGGCCGCCGACTTCAACCACGAAATAGAATCGTACGGGGAGTACCTCACCCTGGCCGCCGCGCATCCGCTGGACCTGGCTACGCTGTACCTGCGCCACCTCTTCAACGGGCTGGACGTGCTGTATTCGACGCCCTATCTGCGCCACGTGTACCGGTCGAGCGTGGGGCTGGCGTGGCTAAACTACACGATGCTCTTCGCCGCGCTGGCCGTTGTCCTCCGCCACCTCCAGCGGCTGCGGGCGCTGCACTGGCTCCTGGTGGTGGCCCTGCTGGCACCCGTGGCCCTTTCGGTGCCGCTGTCCGTCGAATGCCGCTACGTGCTGCCGCTGCACCTGATGCTGGTCACGGTGGCCTGCTTTGGCTGGCCTGGTGCCTGGACGTGGACCGGCCTGGCCGGCCGGCGCCTGACCATGACGATTCTGTACGCGGCTTTTGTTCTGGTGTGCTTCACCCTTTCCAGCTCCACTCAGATTTTACTCGACCTGAGTCCTAAGCTGCTGAATCCCTAGCCTTCTTTCCGGCCGGGCAGAGGCGGCTATCCGGTGCGTGGGCGGGCCACTAAAACCAAGTAGGCAACTCCTGCTTAGGCGCCGGCCGGCCTTACCGCTCCTGGCCGGCCGGCACCGGCGGAGAGTAAAGCAGGTTGGCTTCCTGCGCTTCTTCCAGCAGGCGCTGCTTTTCGATGGGCACTACCCCTACCTGCTCACAGACCAGCCCGCCCCCCAGGTTGGCCAGCGCGGCCGTTACCGGCGCGGGCAGGCGCAGCGCCACGCACAGGGCGGCAATGCTGATAACCGTGTCGCCGGCCCCGGATACGTCGGAAATCATGCGCAGATGGGCCGGAATGTAGCTGCGGCCGGTGGCCGCCGACTCGCTGAATACGCCGCGCTCGGAAAGAGTTACCAGCACAATTTCGGGCGTCAGCAGCTCGCGCAGGCGGTCCACGGCGGCTTCAAACTGCGGCCGGTCCGCGTCGGTGTCGCCGAATTCCAGCTTCAGGCCCTCGCGCAGCTCCTTCAGGTTGGGCTTGAACAGGGTGCAGTGCTGGTAAGCCAGAAAGTTCTTCTTCTTGGGGTCTACCACGGTCGGGATGCCGCGCTGCCGGGCCAGGCGGATGAAGTGAGCAATGCTGCCCGCGTTCAGTACGCCCTTGTCGTAGTCTTCGAAGATAACCACGTCGGCCTGTTGGAGCAGGGTTTCGTAGCGCTGCTCCAGCAGCCGGGCTTCTTCGTTATTCAGGTCGGTTTCCACTTCCGAGTCGATGCGGAGCAGGTGCTGGCCGGCGGCCAGAATGCGCTGCTTCACCGTAGTGGGCCGGTACGGGCTGCGCACGATGCCGTCGGCCGACAGCTGCCGGTCCTGCAACAGGCCAATGAGATGGTCGCCGCCGGGGTCGGTACCTACCACGGCGCAAAGCAGCGGCGTGGCGCCGAGGGCCTGCACGTTCAGGGCCACGTTGGCGGCTCCGCCCAGGCGCTGCTCGGTGCGGCTCACGTTTACCACCGGCACCGGAGCCTCGGGCGAAATGCGCCCTACTTTGCCCCACACGTACGCGTCCATCATCACGTCGCCGACGATGAGTACCGTGAGGCGGTTGAAGGCAGTGAATAAGTCGGGTAGCGAAGCGGGAATAGAGTCAGCAGGCATTACGGCAAGTCAGAAGGAGGCCGCAAAGGTAAACAGGCGCGGCGGTATGGGCATGCTATGGGGTGTTCCTATAAATCGGCTGTCATCCTGAGCGCAACGAAGTGGAGCGAAGGACCTGCCTCTTTATTCTCTGCAAAACCTTTTAAATGAGCAAAGCCCCTCCCCGATTGCGCGGCGAAGGGCTTTGGGCGTTGAAAAGAGCTTGCCGTGCGGAAAGAGGCAGGTCCTTCGCTTTGCTTCGCGCCGCTCAGGATGACAAACGATTTTACCCCAGCTTCTCCAGACTGGCTTTAATGCGGACGAAAGCCTCGCGCAGCTTCTCGTCGGCGGCGGCGGTACTGAAGCGGATGCAGTTCGGGGCCCCGAAGGCTTCACCCGTGACGGCCGCAACGTGGGCGTCGTTGAGCAGGAACAGCGCCAGATCGGAAGCCGTGGCCAGCGTATCGCCGGCGGGGGTGGTACGGCCGAAGTAGGCGCTGACGTCGGGGAAAATGTAGAAGGCGCCGCTGGGCGTGGGCGTTTTAAAGCCGGGAATATCCCGTACCTGGGTTAGCACCAGGTCGCGGCGGCGGCGGTAGGCGGCCACCATTTCGTCGGCGGAGGTACGGCCCCCCTGCAGGGCCGCCAGGGCCGCGCGCTGGGCGACGGAGCAGGTACCGGAGGTAATCTGGCTCTGCATCTTCTCGCAGGCGGCGGCAATTTCCTTGCGGGCAGCCATGTAGCCCACGCGCCAGCCCGTCATGGCGTAGCCCTTCGAGAAGCCGTTGATGGTGATTACCTGCTCCTTGATTTCCGCGAACTGAGCCAGGCTCACGTGCTCCCCGACGAAGTTGATGTACTCGTAAATCTCGTCGGCAATAACGTGGAGCTGGGGGTTACGGGCCACCACGGCGGCAATTTCACCCAGCTCCGCGCGCGAGAACACCGAGCCCGTCGGGTTGCAGGGCGAGGAATACATGATGAGTTTGGTGCGGGGCGTGATGGCCGCTTCGAGCTGGGCCGCCGTTACCTTGTAGTCGTTTTCCAGCGCGCCCATCAGCGTTACCGACGTGCCCTCGGCCAGCTTCACCATTTCCTCGTAGCTCACCCAATACGGCGCAAACACGATGACCTCGTCGCCGGCGTTGATCAGGCTCATCACCGCGTTGGCCAGCGCCTGCTTGGCCCCGGTGCTCACCACGATATTCTCCGCCTTATACTCCAGCTGGTTTTCGCGGTGCAGCTTCTCCACAATAGCCTGGCGCAGATCCAGGTAGCCGGGCACGGGTGTGTACTTGGTGTAGCCCTCGTCCATGGCCACCTTGGCCGCGTCGCGGATGTACTGGGGGGTTTCAAAGTCCGGTTCGCCGAAGCTCAGGTTGATGACGTCGATTCCCTGGGCCGCCAGCTCGCGGGCTTTCTTGGCCATGGCAATGGTCTGGGATTCCTGCATGGCATTGATGCGGTCAGACAGGAAAGAGGGGGCGAGCGTAGCAGTGGGAACGGACATAGAGAATGAGTGGGATGGGAAGCGTAAAAGTAGGGGAGTTTTTACTGTGCTAATGTGGAAACGTGCTAATGTGTTTTCAATGTGCTGCTGTGCTGGTCTGGCTACCCATCACTCCATCTTGGCATCGATACCCTACACCAGCATAGTTAGGACTTACGCAAAATGCTTTCACGCAGTGTTTCGCAGTGTTAAACCGCAGTGTTTCGCAGTGCGAGGACGTTAAACACTGCGAAACCCTGCGGTTTAACACTGCGAAACACTGCGTGAAATGGCACCAGGAGGGTTTTGCGTAAGTCCTAATAGTGAAAATACCTGAGCCCACTGATCATCCGCCCATTTTCACGTTCAATCACAGTACCTCATCAGCACATTTAATCACATTGCCACATTAGCACATTAAAACCCCGCGCCTACTCGCGCCCCAGATGGCGGAAGCAGCGCACCAGCAAGCTCAGATCCGTGGCCGTTTCGTAGTCTTTGGCGTAGAGCAGCTCCAGCCGACGGCGCGTGGCTTCGGTGAGCACAGTACCGGTCTGCACCGCATCGGCCGCCGACAGGATGGCGCGCTGCGTATGCCGCGGGCCCGTCATGTGCCGCAGCCCCACCCAGGTGCGGGTGCCGCCGAGTACGCGCAGGCAGTTGCGCAGGAAACCGGCCTTGTCCTTTTCCAGCCAGATAAATACCGGCGCGCCCAGCAGCAGGCCCAGGCTGGTCAGCACGTCGAGCACGCGCTTGTTGCGCACCTGCTGGGGCTGGAACAGGTTCAGGGCAATATCGAGGGCGTAGTAGTCGCCGGGCGCGTCTTTCGAGGAGCTGCCGATGATGTACTCGCTGTCTTCGGGCAGGATTTTGTAGGCCACCGACGGATGCTGGGGCAGGCCCACCATGAGCGTAATAATCTGGCTGGCGGATAAGTCCTTGCCGCAGAAAATCAGCTCATTCAGCGCATAGATGCGGATAATATCTTCCAGCTGCCGCACCTCGCCGAGCTGGTCGTCGCCCGGGGCCTGGGGACTTGGGGTCCCGGGGTCCTGGGTTGATGATGCCAGCAGACTGGTATCGGTGGGGGCATCGGGGGTGACGTAGCCGATGATGCGGGCCTGCACGGCGGCGGTTTCCAGCAGCTGGCGCACCCGGCGGCTTTCGGCGGCCGAGCCTACGATGGCCACGTTTTTCTGGCGCCGCTCGCTCAGGCGCAGGTCGCGGTAGCGCAGGAAGTGGCTGCCGAGCCGCCGGCCTACCAGCGCCGCAATGCCCCAGGCCCCACCCAGAATGATGAGCGCCTTGGAGAACCGGTAGGCGTCGAAGAAGTTGGAAACCGCCGAAATAACCACCGTACCCACGAAGATGCCGCGCACGATGCGCGAAGTTTTAGTGGGTTGGTCGTAGGCGCCGCTGAAGTAGGCCGAGGTCAGCCAGACCAGAATATAGGCCGGCACCGCCACCAGCATAAACTCCGGGGGATAATCGGTGCGCACGTACTTATGGTTCTGCTCCCAGTATGATTTCAGCAGGTACATGCCCACGTACATCAGCCCCGCATCGAGCAGTACCGGGGCGGCCTGAGTGAGCAGCCGCTCCCCGACGGCCACGCCCGCCCGCAGCCAGATAGCGAAGTTGATCAGCAAGGAGAAAGTGCCGGCCCGCTGGGGGGCGAAGTGCTTGCGGGCGAAGATGACCATGGCCCGGTAGAACACGAACACGTAGTTGACGCTCGTGCGCTTGGTGCTTTCGCCCTTGTAGTGAATGATGCGGGTACCGGCGAAGTAGTAGTTCTTCCAGCCGCCCTGGGTGAGGCGGTACGAAAGGTCGATGTCCTCACCGTACATGAAGTAGTCTTCGTCGAGCAGGCCCACCTGATCCAGGGCCGTTTTGCGCATCAGCATGAAGGCGCCGCTGAGCACTTCAATTTCGTGGTTCTGGTCTTTGGGCAGGAAGCCCAGGTGGTAGCGGCCGAAGGTGCGCGACCGGGGAAACAAACTGGCCAGGCCAAAAATCTTGTAGAACGCCACCCACGGCGTGGGCAGGCCGCGCTTGCTTTCGGGCAGAAACTTGCCCTGCCCGTCGAGCATGGTCACCCCCAGTCCTCCCCCATCAGGATGCGCGTCCAGAAAGTCGCAGCTGGCGCGGAAGGTGTCTTCCTCCACCACCGTGTCGGGGTTCAGCAGCAGGATGTATTCGCCCCGCGCCACGCGCATGGCCTGGTTGTTGGCTTTGCTGAAGCCGGGGTTATCCTGGTTTTCGATGAGGATAACCGCCGGGAAGCGGGCCCGCACCATGGCCACCGAGCCGTCCACGGAGTTGTTGTCGACCACGAACACCTCAGCCGGGGCGCCCAGCTTGGCCACCGCCTTCTGCACCGACAGTAGCGCCTGCTCCAGAAAATAGCAGACGTTGTAGTTGACGATGACGACGGAAAGCTTCACGGAAGGCAATGGGCAGGCGGCTTAGGCAGGGGCGAAAGTACGCACACTTCCCCGTCATTGCGAGCGAAGCGCGGCCTCAGCCAATGGCAGACCGGTCGTTGCGGGGCCGAAGGGCGAAGCAATCCGTCCTCGAAAATGCCAGGAGCCTGGTTACAGCAAAAAGCCCCGCCGCTGGAATGCGTCGGGGCTTGCTAAGGGAACTGAGCCTGGGGTGTTGCCCGGGACGGATTGCCGCGCTTGGCCCGCAATGACCGGTCTTCGGGCGCTTTACTTCGTCTGCCGCTGCCGCTCCACAATGCTGCGGCCCAGGGTTATTTCGTCGGCGTACTCCAGCTCGCCGCCCATGGGAATACCGCGGGCAATGGTGCTGATGTGAACCTCGGGAAACTCGCGCAGCTTGCGGGAGAGGTAAAATGCCGTTGTATCCCCTTCCATCGTGGGGCTGATGGCGAGGATGATTTCCCGGATTTCGGAATCGGGGATGCGGGTCAGCAGCGTATCGATGTGGAGGTCGGAAGGGCCGATGCCTTCGATGGGCGAAATCACGCCGCCCAGCACGTGGTACACGCCCTGATACTGGCCGGTATTTTCGATGGCAATAACGTCGCGGATATCGGATACCACGCAAACCATGGCGTGGTCGCGGAGCTTATTGGCGCAGATGCCGCACTCCTCGGTATCAGAAATATTGTGGCAGGTGCGGCAGTAGGTGATTTCAAAGCGCATTTTAGCCAGCGCCTCCGCCAACGAGCTGGTGGTTTCGGTGTCGGCTTTGAGCAGATGGAGCGTAAGACGCAGCGCCGTTTTACGGCCGATGCCGGGCAGCTTCGAGAGCTCACCAACTGCGTTTTCTATCAGCTTGGAAGGAAATTCCATTCAGTATGGATGAGTTACCAGTTGCCCGTTGCCGGTTACCAGGATTTGCCTGAACAAACCGGCAACTGGCAACTCGAAACCGGCAACTGAATTAGAGGACGTCCGCCGAGATGCCGCGGTCGTGGATGGCGGTGCACATGCCGGCCAGCTCATCAAAGCCCCCGTGCTTCACGGTGCACTGGCCTTTATAATGAATCAGGAGCGTGCATTGCTCGGCCTGCTCGGGCTCGTGGCCGCACACGTCAATCAAGGTCCTGGTGACGTGCTCGAAGGTATTGACGTCGTCGTTGTACACGATCAGGTCGCGCATCTCGATGGTTTCCTCCAGTACCAGGACGTCCTCGTCGTAATCGATTTGCGGTTTGGTTTGCATGGTACAAAAGTACGAAAAAGCGGGTAAAAACGCGGGTATAAGCCGGGTTTCGGCTCCGTATAACCCCTTAACCAGTAGAATCGTTTCGGCGATTTTCGATTCCCGGCAGCGGGGGCGAGCAGAAAGGCGGGCCACCGGATGTCAGCATTTACTTTGTCGGCGGCCACCGCCCACGGGCACATTTCCTTGTTTCAGCATTCAACCCTTAGCTTCCCGGTTCGTTTGCGTTACTTCACCCCCCGCCTTCCTCCTTCTTACTCTCACCCATGCCCGTTCCGTCCGCCGACTTCAAAAAAGCCCTCAAACGCCTGCCCGACGCCGACAAGGAAAAGCTCCTGCTGCGCGCCGTCCGGCGCGATGCGGAGCTTTACGAAACCCTCAGCTACGAGCTGCTGCCGGATCTGACCCTGGAGCAGGTGTATGAGCAAACCGCCGACCGGATTCACGAGCTCTTCAACGTAGCCGTAACGGGCCGTCTGCTCAACCGCAGCCTGAATAAGGCGCTGGTCAAAGCCGTCAAGGAAACGGCCCGCGCCCGGCGCATCACCAAGGAGAAGCGCCTGGAAATCGACCTGAACCTGTACGCCCTGCGCCTGATTTTCGATAACTACCCCGGCCAGTTCGACTCGCCCTACACCGGCTTCTACGTGAGCACCGCCCGCCTCACGGCCCGCACTGCCCAACTGGTGCTTACCAGCCTGCACGAGGATCTGTGGCTGGAATACAAACCCGAGCTCGACGACTTCCTGACCCAGCTCCACGGTCGCAGCAAAAGCCGCAACCTCCGCTTCGAGCTGCCGCGGGAGCTGGTGCTTAGTGCTTAGTGCTTAGTTTTTGGTTTTTGGTTTTTAGGCAAAAGACTTGTTCCTAAATACAGAAAAGCGCAAATTCGGCGGTCATGCTGAGCTTGTCGAAGCATCTCTACCGCTTCGTTGAATCGATGGGCTTACTACTGCGGTAGAGATGCTTCGACAAGCTCAGCATGACCGTTTTTTTTCATTCCTCCTTATTCGGGAACAGGTCTAAAAAGTGAAAGCCCTGTCGGACAGTTCCGGCAGGACTTTCACTTTTTGCCTAAAAACCAAAAACCAAGCACCAGGCACCAAGCACCAAGCACCAAGCACCAGGCACTACTTACTTCTTGGCAATTACGTTGAAGCTCAGCGTGAAGTCGTTGTCGATGGCCTTGTCGCCGATGCTTTCGAAGAACGACTTCGAGCCGTAGCGGATATCGAACAGGGTCCGGTCGATGGTAGCCGTGCCCGAAGCGGCCGCAACGCCGTTTTTCACCCCGACTTTAGCAGGGAACGAAACCGGCTTGGTGATGCCCTTAATGGTCAGCTCACCGGCTACCGTAGCATTGTTGGCGGCGGCGGCGGCCCCTTTGATCGGCGTGATCCTGGTGATTTTGAACGTCGCGGTAGGGTTCTTCTCAATGCTGAAGAAGTCGTCTGAGCGCAGGTGACCCATCAGCTTGCCATTGGTATCGGCATCGGTGATGTCGACTACTTTCAGCGAGGTCATATCGACCAGGAAAGTACCGCCCGTGATCTGGCTGCCCTGTACTTCCACGTCGCCACTCTTGAACTGAATGGTGCCGTTGTGCTGACCCGTTACTTTTTTACCTACCCACCCCAGGGTGCTGAGCTGAGGCTGCACCTTGTAGGAAGCCGGGGCTTTGGCGGTAGTAGCGGCTTTAGGAGCCGTCGGGTCCTTGGCTACGGCCGGAGCAGCCAGCACGGAAGCAACCAATAAGGCGGAAAGAGCGAATTTTTTCATGACGAAAGGAAAGTGAATGGAAAACAAAGGAATGGACTGAAACCGTCAGTCGCGGATTTTATCGAGCAAGGCACTCAACTGCGTAGCTTCTTCCGGGGTGAGATTCTGCAGGCCCATGATTTGCAAAGCGGCGGCATCGTCCATCTGCTGCAACAACGTCATCCCGGCTTCGGTGATGCGGATGTCCACGGCCCGGCGGTTGCTGGGGCAGGTGGTGCGCGTCACCAGCTGCTTTACTTCCAGCTTGTCCACGATGCGCGAGGCATTGCTGGTCTTATCCAGCATGCGCTCGATGAGCAGGTTGACGGTAGCTGGCTTGGGATGCTGCCCCCGCAGGATGCGCAGGATGTTGAACTGAGGCGGCGTGATGCCGTAGCTCCGGAAGGTGGCCGCCTGCCGCTGCCCCAGCCAGCCCGCCGTAAACATCACGTTGATGTGGGCCTTCTGGTAGGGATCCTTGAAAGCAGGCTGCTTGATTTCGTCTTCTATTCTCATGACTTGCCTTCGGGAATCTTAGCATACGCCGCAAATATATGTACATACATTTAATGTCGCGACATCATTCCCGGATTTTTCTAAAGTTTCTGCTCGTGCCGCAACCCGAACCCTATTTCCGGCCCCCTACGTAGACTCAACTCCAAACTCATCCTCTTGCTATGAATTGTTTGCTGCTTTCCGCTTCGGTATGCCTCAGCCTGGCGGCCCCACTCAGCGTGGCCGCCCAATCTAAAACCGCGCCCAAACCCATCGGAGCTATTGAGGCCGGCAACACCGACCATTTTCTGATGCGCGATGGCGAGGTGGTGCTGCGGCAAGGCTCAACCACCAAGCCCCTTTACAAGAACGTAGCGCTGGCCGATGGCACCAAGGTGAACTACAAAAGCGGTATTGTGGAGCTGCCCGGGGGCAAGAAGACCACGCTCAAGGAAGGAGACTACGTAACCATGAAAGGCGAAATAGTGTTTGCCACGGCCGGTAGCGCCGCCGCCGCCCGGGGCGACAAGTCGGTGCCCGCCACGGCGCAGTACGAAACGTACGTGGACCGCAACTCGTCGACCAGCACCACGGATATGGAAACGCGCCTGACCAGCCTGAACAGCCGCATTACGCTGATGGCCCAGAAAATCCAGCTACTCAACGACAAAATCACGCTGCTGAGCAGTACTGCCCAGCGCCCCACCGATACCAGCCAACTCGACCAGCAGATTAAGGCGCTGGAGGAGCAGCTACGGCAGGTGAAGTAAGCCCCGCCGCTGGCCGCCTGAGCCGGCACAGGACCTTCACGGGCTGGCGTACCAGCCTTTATCAGCCCAAAACGCCCTTTACCACGCGATGGTAAAGGGCATTTTGATTTCATAAGCGGGTTACCGGGCTAACCGGGCGAGGTTCTTCCGCCGGCTCAGCAGGGCGGCGGACCGGGTTCAGCCAGCTGCGGTATCGCGGCCTGCGCACTCAGCCGGCCGCCGTTTTCCCGGACCAGTCCGAACGGCTCGTCGCGCACGATGAGAAACCCATCCAGGTCGCACACGTCGGCCAGGGCGCTGACCTGCAGCGCCGACCAGATGCCCAACGAAGTTTCGACCATGCAGCCGAGCATGGTTTGCAGCCCGTGCGCCCGGGTTTGCCGCAGCAGCCGGATACCATTGCGGTAGCCGCCGGCCTTCATCAGCTTTACATTCACGCCGTGAAACTGCGCCGCAATATCCCCGAAGTCCGCGGCGTCGGTTACCGATTCATCGGCAAAAAGGGGGTAAGGTGAGCGGGGGCGCAGGTAGCGGTAGTCGGCGGCGCAGGCCGCGGGCAGGGGCTGCTCGAGCAGGCGCACGGCCAGGCCGGGCAGGCTTTTCACCCGCTCCAGAAAACCCAGCAGCCGGTCAGCGTCGGGCCAGGCTTCGTTACCGTCGATAATGAGCGGGCGGCCGGGCAGCTCCCGCGTCAGGGCCTGCAGCAGGTCGTAGCCGCTTTCCTGGTTCACCTTGATCTTGAGCAGACTGAACCGGGCCATATGCTGGTCCCGCACGAATCCGGCCACGGCTCCCGGCTCCATAATCGGCAGGGAAAAAGCCGTGGGCACTGCCGCGGCACCGGCCGGCACGCCCAGCAACTGCCCTACCGTCTGGCCCGTACGCCGGGCTTGCCAGTGAATGTAGGCTGATTCCAGCGCGAACCGCAGGGCAGGGGCCGGCGAACACGCGGCCAGCAGCTCTTCCAGCTCAGCCAGTGATTTTACCGCTTGTAGTCCCGCCGCCAGCAGCTGCTCAAACCCGGCCTGCAGATTAGCCGGTGTTTCGCCGTAGCGCACGTTCGGCGCGGCTTCGCCCCAGCCCCGGATAGCCGGGCTGGCCGCTGCCGCCACGCTGGCCAGCAGGTTGGTTTTGCTGGCCGAGGCATTGCGGGCTATTTTCCAGGTGTAGCGCAGCGGCAGCTCCCGCGGCCGCAGATTCCAGATAAGGCTCACTTCAGGTCGGCTTTGGGATGAGAGGAACGGGGCTGATAAGAGGGAAACGACAGGATTACCCCCCCGCCGCCGGGCCGGACGAAGTACGGAAAACCGGCGGCGAAAAAAGAGCGCCCGGCCACGAAACCCAAAAACCTATCTTTGCTGACTTTCCCCGGCTTTTCTGTTCTGATTTTCCCTGCATGAAGATTTCCCGCCTCGTTTCGCTTCTCCTGATTTTGCTGCTGACGGCCCTGGTGCTGACGGTTTTAGCCGGCTATGATGTGGTGGCGCTGCCAGCCGCTTTGCCGATGACCGCCCGTTGGCTTTTCCTGGTGGCATTAGCCGTGTATGCCTCCCAGCGCCGCTCGCTCACGTTCTGGATTGTCGTCAGCATGTTCGTCGGGGCCGAATTCGGCCATGACTTTCCCGCGATGGCGCAGAATATGAAAGTGCTCAGTGACGTGTTCCTGCGGCTGGTCAAAACCATTATCGCGCCGCTGGTCTTTGCCACGCTCGTAGTGGGCATCGCGGGCCACGCCGATCTGAAGCAGGTAGGCAAAATGGGCCTGAAGGCGCTGGTGTACTTTGAAGTCGTGACCACCTTCGCCCTGTTTATCGGGCTGGCGGCCATCAACCTGAGCAAAGCCGGCGTGGGCGTGAGCCAGGTCGGCATGGAGGCGGAAAAGCTGGAGCCCGTGAAGCAGACGACTGCCGACATCATTCTGCACATCTTCCCCGAAAACATTGCCAAATCGGTGGCCGAGGGCCAGGTCTTGCAGGTCGTAGTTTTCGCTATCATCTTCGCCATCGGCCTGGCCATGGTTCACGGCCGGCACCGCCGCCCGATGCTGGAATTTGCCGAAAGCCTGTCGGAAGTGATGTTCAAGTTCACCAACGTAGTAATGTTCTTCGCCCCTATCGGGGTGGGGGGAGCCATGGCCTACACGGTGGGCAAGATGGGCTTCGCGCCCCTGCAAAACGCTTTTTACCTGCTGCTGACGCTCTACGCGGCCCTGATTGCCTTCATCCTGCTGGTGCTGCTGCCCATTGCCCTGATTGCGCGCATTCCGGTGAAGCGCTTCGTGCAGGCTATCGCGGAGCCCGTCAGTATCGCCTTCGCCACTACCAGCTCCGAGGCGGCGCTGCCCCGGGCCATGGAGGCTATGGAAGGCCTGGGCGTACCGCGCCGGATCGTGGCCTTCGTGATGCCAACCGGCTACTCGTTCAACCTCGATGGCACCACGCTCTACCTTTCCCTGGCCGCCGTGTTCGTCGCTCAGGCGGCCGGCATCGACCTCTCGTTTGGCCAGCAGCTGGTGATGGTATTTACCCTGATGCTGACCAGCAAAGGCGTAGCCGGGGTGCCCCGGGCCTCGCTGGTAATTTTGCTGGCCACGGTGGCTTCCTTCAACCTGCCCGCGTGGCCGGTGTTCATCATTCTGGGTATCGACGCCATTATGGATATGGCCCGCACGGCCGTGAACGTAACCGGCAACTGCCTGGCGACGGCCGTTATTGCCCGTTGGGAAGGCGAGTTCGTGGACAATTATGTAGCTCCGTCCCTTACGGATCTGGCCGAAAGCGATAGTACGGTGGCTCAGCACAGCCATTAGCCGGCTCGGTAGACTCCGCGCTGATAAGCTGAATGATGCCTGAAGAGACGCCCGAGGGCGTCTCTTCTTCGTTGTGGCCGGTGCCCGAATCCGCCTGATCTTCAACCAGCCTTATCATCTGGCAAAGATCATATACAACTTAAAAGATATATGATATTTTTAATGATTATTTTCATACTTTTAACTACTTCCTCTATGTGCTGACTTCTTTCGACTTTCTTATGAAAGCCCTGCCGTTGCTCCTGTATGTTCTTCTGGCCCTGGCTGCTACCAGCTGCAAATCGGCCGAAAAAGCTATTTTCCGGCTTTCCGGTACGCCTATTTCGTCCCGCTTGCCGCCCCTGGAGGTTTCGACGGATATTGGCCCCTGGGCTCATAGTGAAGGAGCCTTGCCGGAAGACGCGCGGCTGGTATTCCAGCGGGAGCTGCAGCAGAACATTACCGCTATAGCCGACAGTGCCCAGTTTGGCTACGCCAAGCTTACTATTACCAGCGCCAACCTGAAGCGGACGGGCAAGGGTTTCCAGATAATCCAGCTGGCCACCCTGCTGCTGCCCACGCTGCTGGGGCTCCCCATGGAGTATTACTGCGGGCAGCTCGAAGCCGAGGTGCAGATCCTGAACGCCAAGGGAGAAGTTATCGGTACTTACCAGGGCACGGGCGCGTCGCGGGTGCGGGTGGCCATGTACCACGGCTACGACCAGACCAGCGCCCCCCGTATGGCCGACGTGGCCGCCCTGAAGGAAGCGTTGAGTCAGATCCGCCCCCAGCTGGAACACGACGCGAGCCGCCTGCGCGACCAGCTGCTGACGGCCGGACCCATGGCCGCTTCGCTGGAGCAGTAGCGGCCGGCACGCTCACGTTGAGGAGGTGAAAATCGTGGACGCCAGGGACCCGTTCCGGTAGCTGGCATTCCGGTCCGCTTGTAGAGCAAAACGACTCTGGAGTTATCCAGCGTCGTTTTTTATTTGGCCGATAAGTAAACGTCGGAGCCGGTCGCGCAGCTGGTCACCGCAACAAGCGCCTCTGCTTCCTGATCCTTCGGCTTCCGGCTATGATAACAACGCTGCTCAAAACCCTGGCCCTGGTGTTGCTGGCGCTGCTGGTCCGCTTTACCACCATCGCCGCCCAAAATCAGACCCCGGCCGCCCAGCCGCGGCACCAGGAAATCCGGGCGTAGTACCAGGCCAACGTGCTGCCCGCAGTGCGGCAGCAGTGCCAGCTGCTGGAAACCCGGCTTTCGCCCGCCGGCAAAACCCAGCTGGCTACCTACCGCGCCCAGCTGCGCGACGTGCGCCAGCGCGGCCAGGCCTTCCGCCGGAGCCTGCCATCCGCCGGCCAGCCGGCTGGTACCCGCCCGCCCCTCGCCGAGGCCCAGCGCCAGCAGATGCAGCAGCTGCGCCCGGAAAGCCGCGGCATTATGCTCAGCGCAGCCCGGATGGCGCAGAAGTACGAGGTCCGGATTACGAGTCGGGCTCAGGCACTCCAGCCCCGGAAAGAGCAATGGACGGCCGATATTCAGGCCATCATCGCCCGGAACACCACTCCGGAGCAGCGCAGCCGCCTGGCCCGGCGGCATCAGGGAGGCCTGGGCCGCTTCAGCCGGCCTACCCGCTTTCTGCTGCCGGAGCCGCAGGTGCCGGGTCCAGCCCCGCTAGCTTCGGGCAGCCCGGTATACCCTAATCCGGCCGTCACCACGAACCAGCTCCGGTACGAGGTGAGCTAAGCGGGGCCTACTTAACGATAGAAATCCTGGATGGGCGCGGCACCAGCGGGCGGACCGTGGTGCAGAACGAGCAGCAGGAAAAAGGCATGTACCCCAGTTCCGCCAGCGTCGGCGACTTATCCAGCGGGGCCTACTTCTACAAAATCACGACTCGCCCGGGGGTGGAAACCAAACGGTTCGTGAAGAGAGTTGTTCCCAAATACTAAAAAGGAGGCGTCATGCTTCGACTTTGCGGACGCCAGATGAAGCATGACGTTCTGTTTTTTTGGATGTTTGAGTATTTGGGAACAGGTCTAAGCACTAAACCCCGCCGTTTCTTCGTCCGAAGCCAGTCCGGCAGGGGCCGGCTTTTTGTTTTGGGCTAAGCCCGCGGTTTCCCCATACGCCGGCGCCTATCTTTACGCTCCTATGATTCGCACTTTCCTTACCTGGCTGCTGCTGGCGGGCGTTGCCGCCACCCTGGCCGCCTGTTGCGGCAGCGTATCCTGCGACTGTCAGGACGGTAGCGCCGACGCCGTTACCTTGCGCTTCGACCTGGATTCGGCGCAGGGCGGCACCGGCTTCACCTCGGCCGCGCTGGACTCCATCTACCTCCGCCGCGTGCCGCTCAACACCACCCAGCAGCTCAAAACCGATTCGGTGCTGCTGGTCCGGCCCCGGTCCACTCCGGGACTACCCCTTGTGATTAACCGCAACCGCCCTTTTCCCCCCAATGGCACCCGCAAGCTCAGCGAGTACCGCTACGTGATTCGGCTGGCGGGGCAGGGTACGCAGTATTCCATCGACCAGATCCAGCTGGCGGGCAACTTCCGAGCCGACGGCTGCTGCACCTGCTACCGCAACACGAAGAAAATAGTGCACTTCCGCAACCGCCTCTACGATCAGACCGTGCCGGGGCAGAATGATGTGGTCATCAGCCGGTAGCTTCCCGGATGGAAAACAACAGCCAAGGGCGGCAATGCTTCGTATAGCGACCGGCAGCGCGCCTGGTTGTCCCACCTGATTAGCCAGTGCCCTTGTTGTATCTGCATCTATGTTAAAAGAACCCGCTACCCGCCCCATCTCGGTGGATTTTCCGTTTAAGACCACCCTCAGCCTCGAGCCGATTATTGCCTACTGGCAGTCGCGGGAAAACGACCCCAACCCCGGGCTGGCTTCCCTGGCCCGCTCCATTGGCGAGCAGGTAGCCGATGCGCCCTGGAGCCGGGGCCCCATTGCCGACGTGCGCGTGCTCGACTGTAGCGGCGACCTGGTGGAAACGCTCATGATGGCGGTGTTTCCGCCGGCCTCGTTCTCCTTCGACATCAGCGGGGCCGTAGCCCCGTTTCAGCGGCTGAGCTTTTACCAGACGCCCCGCTTTGCCGAAGTGCTGCTGACCAGCACCAAAGCCGTGAAGCAGCCGCTGAATTTCGACGCCTACACCATGGACGTGTACATGACGCGCATGGTGTACCAGCTGATTCTGGGCAAGATCTACGGCGTGCACCTCCCCCTGCAGGATACCATCATCTTCACCATTCCGGATTATAACATCGGCTCTTACCGGCACTATGGCGTGGGCTATAACTCAGCCTTCGTGGATGTCCGGGTGGTGGGCGAAAAGCCCAGCCTGACGGCCGAGCAAATCGAGCACCTGAGCCACAACCTGCACCGCACCGACCTGTGGCGGGAGCTGCTGCCGCCCGGGCAGTTTGAGCTCGAAGGCTTCAATATTCTCCACCTCGTGGACGTGACGGAGCAGGAAATCCTCTCGGAGCTGAAGTATGATCTGCTGGAGCGCGACGTGCTGCAGGCTTCCGACCGCCTGGAGCAGATTCAGGAAAAGCTGCGCGTGCTCTTCGGGCGGCCATTCCTGCAGCTCGGTATTGCGGCCTACGACGAGAAGAAAAAAGCCTTCGTCGACTTTGGCCGCAAAATCAACCACAGCTTCCTCACCAAGCAGCTCAACAACCAGGACGCCGGCTCCGGCTTCCGCCGCATCTACAACCAGCTGCTCCAGGACCGCCAGCCGCTGGTCATCAGCGACGTGGAAAAGGCCGACCTGCCCGAGGACCTGCGCCAGCAGATTCTGAGCCTGGGCATCCGCAGCACCATTCTGGCCCTGCTGCCCTACGGCGACGACACGGTGGGCCTGCTGGAGCTGGGCTCGCCCAACGTAGGCGACCTGGACGAGTTCAGCATTGTGAAGGTGAATGACTTCGTGCCCCTGTTCGCGGTGGCCGTCAAGCGCAACTCCGAGGAAATCCAGACCCGCATTCAGGCCATCATCAAGGAGAAGTTCACCGCCATTCATCCCACCATGGAGTGGCGCTTTACGGATGCGGCCCGCAACCTGCTGGATAAGGTGGAGGACGGCAACAAGAACGCCGAGATGGAGGCCATCGTCTTCCACGAGGTGTACCCGCTGCACGGTGCCAGCGACATTCGCGGCAGCAGCATGGCCCGCAACGAAGCTATTCAGGGCGACCTGATTGAGCATCTTACCCTGGCTAACAAGGTGCTGAAGAAGGCGTCGGAGTTCCAGGAGCTGCCCATTCTGGACGAGCTGAAGTTCTACGTCAACAAAAACCTCAAGCGCCTGCGCCAGGGTATTCTAACCGGCGACGAAGTGAGCATCTTCGAGTCGCTGCGCACCGAGGTGGAGCCGTTGTTTGAGTATCTGGGCAACAACACCCCGGATCTGCGGCCGGTTATTGCCCGGTACTGGTCCAACATCGACCCTGAGCTGGGCATTGTGTACAAGCGGCGCAAGGCCTTCGAGGAAAGCGTGATGCTGCTCAACGACACGGTGAGCGACTACCTCGACGAGGAGGAGGAAAAGGCCCAGCAGATGTTCCCGCACTACTTCCAGCGCTTCAAAACCGACGGCGTGGAGCACAACATCTACGTGGGCGCCTCGCTGGTGGAAAATAAGCCGTTCGACCTGGTGTTTCTCAAGAACCTGCGGCTGTGGCAGCTGCTGGTGACGGTGGAAATAGCCCGCCGCACCGCCGCGCTGCAAAGCCGGCTGGCCGTGCCCCTCGAAACCACCCAGCTCATCCTGATTCATGGCCAGCCGCTGAGCATCCGCTTCCGCCAGGACGAGCGCCAGTTCGACGTGGACGGGGCCTACAACATCCGCTACGAAATCATCAAGAAGCGCATCGACAAGGCCACGGTGCTGGGCACCGGCGAGCGGCTCACCCAGCCCGGCTACATTGCCCTGGTGTACGCCCAGGTGCGGGAAGCGGCCGAGTACATGGAATACATCGACTACCTCCAGGACCGCGAGCTGCTCGAGCCCGAGGTGGAAGAGCTGGAGCTGGAAGAGCTGCAGGGCGCCAAAGGCCTGCTGGCCCTGCGGGTGAAGGTTAAGATTAATTAAGAATTGAGAATTAAGAATGGGCCGTTCAACCCGCTCGTCAGGAGTAGTTGAACAGCCCATTCTTAATTCTTAATTAATCCTGACCTCCCCCGGTCAGGTTTGGTTATGCTTTTCCTTAATAACGTTAAAGTTTGGTAACCGGGGCTTGACATTAAGGTAATAGCGGCACAGGATCTTTGGGGCACCATTTCACCCCTTTGTTCTCCCTTTCGGTGCCCGCTATGAAGACCGCTACCCGCCTGCTTTTCGCTCTGACTACCCTGGGCCTGCTCCCGGCCCTGGCCGCCTGCAGCGACAACGACAATGACTCCACCCCGGACGAGGCGTTTGAGCTGAAAGCCCAGTCCGTGACGCCTTCGCTGGTGAAGACCATGCCGGGCTTCGAGAGCCTGCAAGTGCTGCCGCTCATCTCCTCCGACGACAAGCTGGCCGAGTCGCCCGGTTTCGTGTTCGGGCCCCAGCCCGATGGCGCCGCCCTGCTGCGCAACCCCGCCGGCGCGGGCTTCGTGCTCATCAACAACCACGAGATTTCGCAGTCCGTGTCGCGGGTGTACCTCGATAAGAATTTCAAGCCCGTGAAGGGCGAGTACCTCGTGGACTACAACGGCGGCACCACCCGCCTGTGCTCGGCCACGCTGGCCACCCCCGAAGAGCACGGCTTCCCCATTGCCACCTTCCTGACGGCCGGTGAAAGCGGCGCGGAGAGCATGGTACACGCCATCGACCCACTCGGCGCCGCCGATAAGGCGAATACCAGCCGCCGCAAGCCCGCCCTGGGCAAAGCCAGCATGGAAAACGCCGTGCCCCTGCACAAGCAGGCTTACCCGGGCAAAACCGTCATCGTTATCGGCGAAGACGACACCAACGGGCAGGTACTGCTCTACGTGAGCGACGCCCCCGGCGACCTCGACAATGGCAAGCTCTACATGCTGAAGCGCACCAACGACGACCCGGTGGAAACCAACATGACCACGGGCACCAGCTACGACGTGCAGTGGGTGGAAGTGACGGGGGCCAAAACCATGACCGGGGCTCAGATTGCCGCCTTTTCTACTTCCAACAGCGCGCTGCAGCTGGCCCGGGTAGAAGACCTGGACTACCGCAAGGGCAGCGCGGCCAACAACCGCGAGATTTACTTTACCGCTACGGGCGTCAGCCAGGCCGATAAGGTGACGCCCGTGGCGGGCAAAACGATGTGGGGCCGCGTCTACAAGCTCAACCTCAACGCGGCTAACCCCGTGGGCCCGGCTAAGCTGGAAGTAGTGGTGGACGGCGGCGTGGACCCGGGCAAATACCTGGTGAACCCGGACAACATCTGCGTGACCGACAACTACGTGTACATCCAGGAGGACGGCGACTCGTTCTACCTGGCTACCGACCACGACGGCCGCATCTGGCAGTGGGGCATCAACACTCCGGGCCAGCGGGCCAGGCCCATGCTCGAAATGGACCACCGCCGCGGCGACGCCACGTTCAACGCCAAGTACAACCCCACCAATTTCCCCAAGCTGAGCTCCTGGGAATACGGCGCCATGTACGACATCAGCGACTTGGTAAACACGCCCAACACGTTCCTGGTCAACATTCACCCTCACACCTGGCAGGACGCCAGGTTCAGGAATGCCGACGGCTCGGGAGCCGCGGCCAACACCAACAGTGAAGGCGGTCAGGTCGTCATCGTGCGCGGCGTCGCTAAATAGCCTATTGTCTATCCTTTATTCTATTCACGTTGCCAAACCACCTTCTGCCGGGCAGGAGGTGGTTTTGTGTTCGGACCGTTCCGGGGGCGGGTCCCGACCCGAAAACGGCACGGCCCCAGCGGCACTTCTGCTTCGCTCATGAACCTTCGTCAAAGTAATTCTCTGATCCTGAGCCTGGTGCTGTTGATCAGCTGTGGCTCGCCAACCGCTAAACCGGCTCCCTCCCCTCCGGCGCTCACGGGCCAGACCACTGAGCAGGCCGGCTCGCGGCCGGCGCGGGTGAAGCAGGACGTAGCCCGCGGCCTAACCCACCTGCTGGCCCTCATCGACGGCGAGCTGCTGCCGCTCTGCCAGCGGCCCGACGCCCGGCCCCTGCCCTTGGATTCGCTGCGGCGGGCGTTTCGGCGCTGCCGACTGGCCTACAAGCGGGTCGAGCCGTTTGCCGAATACTTCCTGCCCGCCACGAGCCGGCTGGTAAATGGAGCCCCGGTGCCGGAAGTGGAGGTTGAGGAAACCAAGATGTTTGAGGCGGCGGGTTTGCAGGTGCTGGAGCCCCTGCTCTACCCCGGGCCGGCGTCCGGAACTCGGGATATGACCGGCCGCCGCGAGCTGGTGCGCCAGGCCGTACGGCTGCGCCGGCAGGTGCGCACCCTGCAGCTACTGTGGCAGGAGCAGGAATTCACCGAGGCCCACGTCTTCGATGCTTTGCGCCAGCAGGTATTCCGGGTGGTGGCGCTGGGCATCACCGGGTTCGACACGCCCCTGAGTCCCGCCGCCACGTTCCCCGAAGCCGCGGCGGCCCTGGCGGCCCTGCAGGCCCCGTTGCGTCTCTACGCCCGGGACAATACCGGCCCGGCTGCCCATCTGCTCACGCGGCTACAAACCGCCCGGGCCGCGCTGGGGCCACCCGCCGGTTTCGCCTCCTTCGACCGGCTGGCTTTCGTGCGCCGCCACACCAATCCGCTCGGGCGCGCCCTGCTGGCCCTGCAGCGGCAGCTGGGCATCAGCCCGTTTGCCGGCGAGCTGCGCGCTTTCCGGCCCGAGGCGGCCACGCTCTTCGATGCCGATGGCTTCAACCCCGACTTTTACACCGGCAACCGGCAGTGGTTTACCAACCCGGCCAAGGTGGCCCTGGGCCGGCAGCTTTTCCGCGACCCGGTGCTGAGCGGCGGCGGCGGCCGCTCCTGCGCTTCCTGCCACCAGCCCGGGCGGGCCTTCACCGACGGGCAGGCCCTGAGCGCGACGCTCAGCGGCGGCAGGCTGCGGCGCAACACGCCCACCATCCTCAACGCCGGCCTGCAGGCCGGCCAGTTCTACGATTTACGCTCGCCCAGCCTCGAAAACCAGGCCGGCGACGTTATCGGCAACCTCGACGAGATGCACGGCTCGCTCGACGCGGCGGCGGGGCAGCTGGCCGCGCAGGCCCGGTACGTAGCGCAGTTTCGGCGGGCATTTCCCGAAGCCGGGTCCGCCCCGGGGCCGCTGGTGAGCCCGGTGCGCATTCAGAACGCGCTGGCCGCGTATGAGCGCAGCCTGCTCCGGCTCAATTCTCCTTTCGACCGCTACGTGCGCGCCGAGGCTGGCGCGCAGCTCAGCCCGGCCGCTATCCGGGGCTTCAACCTCTACGCCGGCCGGGCCCGCTGCGCCACCTGCCATTTCCTGCCGCTCACCAACGGCACCGTGCCCCCCACCTTTCAGGACTCGGAGGCCGAGGTGCTGGGCGTACCCACGCGGCCCGGCTCCCGCCGCCTCGACCCCGACCCGGGCCGCTACGCCCTGACGAAGCTGGACCCACTGCGCCACGCCTTCAAAACCCCGACCCTGCGCAACGTGGCTCTCACCGCGCCCTACATGCACAACGGCCAGTACCGGACGCTGGAAGAAGTGCTCGATTTCTACAACCAGGGCGGCGGGCTGGGCCTGGGGCTGGACGTGGACAATCAGACTCTGCCGCCCGATAAGCTGGGGCTGACTAAGACGGATATGGCCGATCTGAAAGCCTTTCTGCTGACGCTGACCGACACCACAGGACGCCAGTAGGGCCGCTTCCGGGCGCGCAGCACGGCTCAGCATACGCGGGCAGCAGGCTTAGCGGGCCTGCCGCTTTTCCTGACCGGCCACTACCTGAGCTTCCCGCCACCAAAGCCGCAGGGCGGTGCGCAGCAGAATCAGCCAGCCCAGCCCGGCGGCGAAACCGGCCAGCACGTCGGTGGCGTAGTGTACGTGCAGGTACACCCGCGTCAGGCCGATGAGGACGGCCCACAGCAGCAGCAGCACCGCCCAAACCGGGTGGCGGCCGTGGCGCCAGAGCAGCCAGGCCAGACACCCGTAGAGCGCCATCCCGATCATGGCGTGGCCGCTGGGAAAGCTCAGGCCCAGCTGCTGCACCAGCGCCGTATCGGGCCGCATGCGGTGAAAGTGGGTCTTCAGCCCCTGGTTGAGCAGCGACGCCCCCACTACCGCCAGGAATATTTCGAGCGCCTCCCGGCGGCGCTGGAGCCAGACCAGGCCGGCGGGCAGCACGATGGTAATACCGACCAGAAAGGGCGCGGAAGCGAAGAACGTGACGACGTACGCCCAATCAGTCAGGCCCGGGGCCGCCTGACGCCGGGCATCCAGAAGCTGAAAGGCCCAGGTATCCAGGGCTACGGAATGCACCCCGAACACCACCCGGATCAGGTAGAAGAAAGCGGCGAAAGACGCGCCGAACAACAGCAGAATTACGGCTACTTCAACCGTCAGAAAGCTCAAACGACTCAGCAGGCGGGAGAGGAACGGTTTCATACGACGGCTTGTAACCTGAAAAACTCAGCTCCCGCAACTTCGTTGGCCCAGCCTCCGGTCATTCCGGCAAAGTGGAACGGTACTTCCGGAAAACAAAAAAGCCGGTCCAAATGGACCGGCTCTGATGGTGCGCTCGGGGAGACTCGAACTCCCACACCTTGCGGAACTGCCGCCTGAAGACAGCGCGTCTACCAATTTCGCCACAAGCGCAACTCTGGTTCAAACCGCGATCCGCTCAGTTAGCGGGGCGTTTTGATGATGCAAAGATACGGGCAGCATTCACTTTTCGGTAACGTTGCGCCGAAAAAACCCAGAAAAAACTATTCCTGGCCCTGTTCAGGCTGTTTTTCAGTTAATTGCGAATTGTCTTTGGTTCGGTTTTTCACCGCTTGCTCTATTCGCTGCAGCACCGGAATGGCTACCACCAGCCACACCAGTCCCGCCGCGAAGCCCGCCAGCACGTCGGAAGCGTAGTGCACGCGCAAATATACCCGCGTCAGGCCAATGAGCAGAATCAGCCCCACCAGCCCAATGGTCAGCAGCCAGCGCAGGGTTTGATGGCGGCGCAAATGGGTCTGGACCAGATAGATGAGCAGGCCGTAGAACGAGGCACTGATCATGGCGTGGCCACTGGGGAAGCTCAGCCCCGAAGCCGACACCAGCGGCAGCAGCGGCCGGGCCCGGTTGAAGGTGCTTTTCAGCAGCAGATTCAGCGTGATGCTGCCCAGGGCCACCACCGGCACCAGCAGCGTGTACCAGCGGTGGCGGCGCAGCACCAGAAAGTAGCCGATCAGGGCCAGGGCCAGCCCCGTAATGCAGTTGCGCGAGGCCAGAAACGTGACGCCCTGCACCCAGCCGCTGGCGGCGGCCCCCAGCAGCTGGTGAGCCCAGCGGAAAGCCTGCTCGTCGAAGCGGGTAGCCGACTGGGCCAGCACCGCCCGCCCCAGGGCCAGAAAGCCGACCACGCCCACCAGCCCCACGGTCAGGGTAAACGCAAATTCGGCGGCAAACAGCAGAAAGCCGGCTAAAAGCCGCCGCAGATGAGTGGTCATGTTAACGGTATTTATCTCCTAACAATGAATTATGCCGGACGCCCCTGAGTTGTTAGACTACTTCCGAACCGGCCCGGGAATGGGTGGCAACACTCCTCCTACCCGGTGCTTTCCAACGACCCGCTTACCTTCAACGGCTCTGGCTGAGCTACCGGAAGGAAATGTTTTTGCTGCATCTCTAACGCGTTGAGTTATGTCTGAAGCTGGTTTCGACCGGGTAGCGGCATTTTACGACCCGCTTTCCCACTTCATATTCGGGCAGGAGCTGCAGCTCGCCCAACAGGCGACCCTGGAAGCGCTGCCCCTGGGCCACCCCTACGTGCTTATCATTGGGGGAGGTTCGGGCTGGGTGCTGCCCGAAGTGCTGAGCCGGCGGCCCAACGCCCGGGTGCTGTACGTGGAAGCGTCGCCGATGATGCTGGTAAAATCGCGCGAAACGCTGCTGCGCCTTGCTCCGAAGCACGCTACGCAGGTGGAATTCCGGCTGGGCACCGAAACGTCGCTACGCCCGCAGGAGTCGTTTGACGTTATCATCACGTTTTTCTTTCTCGACTTATTTGCCCTGGCGCGGCTGCGGGCCGTGTTGGACCGGCTGACGGCCGTACGCCGCCGCGGGGCACCGTGGCTGCTGGCCGATTTCCGCCCGCCCCAGACCCGGTGGCAGCAGGCACTGCTGGTGACGATGTACCGCTTTTTCCGCCTGACCACCGGTATCAGCGGCCGGCGGCTGCCCCCGATTCACGCTGAGCTGGCGCGAATGGGCCTGTTTCCCCGACAGCAGCAGCTTTTCTACCGGGGTCTGGTAGAGGCGACGGTGTTTGGGGAAGCCTGAGGCCCGGGCCCTGAAACTCCCGGCGCAGGAAGACGGCCCCGGCGGAACCGGGCGGGGTCTGCGCTGCCCGACGCCGGGCGGATGGTGGGCCGCCGCCGCCCGGGCGCTACGCCAAAAAACAATTGCCCCAACAGCAGGAACGGTGGGAAAGGCTCTATTTTTAAGCCTCACTTTCGCCCTCTCCTATTCCTATGCGGAAATCCGCTGCTCCTTTCCTGCTCGCCCTGGCCCTGCCGCTGGCAGCCCTGGCCCAGGCCCCCGTTCAATACTCCCTGGCATTTCCGAACGCCGTCCACCACGAAGCCCGCATTACCGTCGTGTTTGCCGAGGTGCCGGCCGCCGGACCGCTCCAGGTCCGGATGGCCCGCAGCTCGCCCGGGCGCTACGCCCTGCACGAGTTTGCCAAGAACGTGTACGACGTGCAGGCCACCGACTCGAAAGGCCAGCCGCTGACCGTCACCCGCCCCGACTCCTACGGCTGGGACGTGAGTGGCCACGACGGCACCGTGCGCTTCACCTACACCCTGTTCGGCGACCGGACCGACGGCACCTACGCCGGCATCGACCAGCGCCATGCCCACCTGAACATGCCGGCCACGCTGGCCTACGCCCGCGGGCTGGAGCAGCGCCCGGCCGAAGTGAAGTTTGAGCTGCCCACCGACTGGCAGGTAGCCACCCAGCTGCGCCCCGACGCCAACGGCACCTACTACGCTCCCCACCTGCAATACCTGATGGACAGCCCCACTTCCCTGGGGGCTCAGCAGCGGCGCACCTGGCAGACCCTGGGTCGCACCATCGAAATGAGCGTGCTGCATGAGGGCACCGCCGCCGAGCTGGATGCCTACGTGGAGCAGAGCAAGAAAGTGGTGCAGGAAGCCGCCGCCATCTTCGGGGGCCTGCCCGAGTACGATTTCGGACGCTACACCTTCGTGGCCAACTACCTGCCCCAGACCAGCAGCGACGGCATGGAACACCGCAACTCCACGTCGCTCACCAGCAACCGCCCGTTGCGCGGCGCGGGTGCCCTGGATAACCTGGGCACCGTGGCCCACGAGTTTTTCCACTCCTGGAACGTGGAACGTATCCGCCCCCGCGACCTGGAGCCGTTCGACTTTGAGCGGGCCAATATGAGCAACTCGCTCTGGTTTGCCGAGGGCTTCACCCAGTACTACGGCGAGCTGCTCCTGCGCCGGGCCGGCATCTATACTGATGAGCAATACTGCCAGGAAGCCCTCAATGGCCTGGTGGGTGCTATGCTGAACTCGCCGGGGGCCGCCCGCTTTTCGCCGGTGCAGATGAGCCAGCAGGCGCCCTTCGTGGATGCCGCCGCCGCCATCGACCCCAACAACCGCGGCAATACCTACCTCTCCTACTACTACATCGGCGGGGCCAATGCCCTGGCCCTGGATCTGGAGCTGCGCCAAAACCACAAAACTACCCTCGACGCCTACATGCGCGCCGTCTGGCAGCAGCACGGCCAGACCCAGCGCACCTATGCGCCCGCCAACCCCTACACCCTGACCGATTTACAGCGCATCCTGGGTGAGGTAAGCAAGGATACCGCTTTCGCGGGCCGCTTCTTCCGCCAGCACCTGCTGGGCCACGAGCTGCCGAAGTTCGACCAGCTGCTGGCTCCGGCCGGCCTGCTGGTGCGCCGCGCCAAAGCCGGCCAGGCCAGCCTCGTCGCCCGCCTGAGCTTCAACCCCGCCGACAGCACCGCCACCGTGGGCAGCACCTTAGTCGGCAGCCCGCTCTACCAGGCCGGCCTCGACCGGGAAGACGTGGTGCGCAAAATAGACGGCCAGCGCCTGACCAGTGCCAAAGCCCTGCCCGAGCTGCTGGCCGCCCACAAGCCCGGCGACGTGCTGACGGTGGAATACCGCACCCGCGGCGGCATCCGCACCGCTCCGGTCACGCTGGCCGAAGACCCGACGCTGGAAGTAGTGACCTACGAAACCGCCAGGCGCCCCGTGACCAGGGCCATGAAGAAATTCCGGGCCGAGTGGCTGAGCGGGAAGGCGAAGTCGTTTTACCCAAAGCCCCAACCGGAAGACAAGGACGTCAGTGGCTGACGTCCTTGTCTTTTGCCGATGAGCCCGTCGGCCCTGTAGCTTACCTTTGCCTTCTATGCCCAAGGACCGTCGCCTGCCGCTGATTTACGCCATCATCCTGCTCGACGTTATCGTGGGGGCCGCCATCGGGCCCAGCATGCCGGAGTTCGTGCGCGGGCTGCCCCAACCGCAGCTGTGGCTGTCGGTGGGAACGGGGCTGTTTCTGGGTGTGCAGCTGTTTTCGGCCCCGGTGCTGGGCCGGCTCTCCGACGGCTACGGGCGGCGGCCCATCCTGATTGTGGCGGCAGTGGGCACACTGCTGGCCAACATCCTGCTGCTGCCGGTACGGGCCGCTTACCTGTTTGCCAACCGCCTCAGCGACGGCCTCACCAACGGCATGTACGCCACGGTCCGCTCGGCCATCACCGATATTTCGCCCAGGGAGCAGCTGTTTAAAAACCTCGGCATCGAGGGGGCCATCATTTCCCTGGGATTCGTGCTGGGCCCCATGGCGGCGGGCGTGCTGCTCACGGTGCTGGCCGTGCCGCCGGGCCGGCAGGCGCAGTATATTGTGGGTATGGTCGTGGTGCTGGCGGCGGTGAACGTGGTGCTGAGCCTGCTGCTGCGCGAAACGCACGAGCAGCGCAACGGCGTACGCGGAGCCGAGCTGCGGGCTGAGCTGAGCCGGGCCCTCAACGTATTCACGCTCTGGACGCGCCTGGCGGCCAAAGACACGCCCCGCCGGGGGCTGCGCACCATCGTGCTGATGCAGGTGGCCCTCACCCTGAGCACGGGCTACTACTTCTACTTCGTGGCCTTCGCCAGCCTCGGCCCCCTGCACCTCGACGCCCGCCAGCTGGCCTACTACTTCATGTTTTTCGGCTCGCTCAGCATCGGCATCAACTACGTGTTCTACACCTACTTCGCCGACCGGATCAACCAGCAGCAGGCTATCTTCTGGCTGGCCCTGGTGGGCGCCCCGGTGCTGGCCGGCTACGGCTTCGTGGGTACCTCCGTGGTGCGGCTGGTCATCCTCACGGTGCTCGACTGCCTCACGCTGTCGCTGATTCAGGGCCTGCTGGAAGGCCTGCTGGCCCAGCGCACCACCGACGAGGACCGGGGCGAAATCTTCGGGCTGAACCAGGCGTTGCAGGGCCTGGCCAGCTTCGCCACTACGCTGGTTTTCGGCGGCCTCTCGGTGCTGGATCTGCGGCTGCCGTTTCTGTGGTTCGCGCTGTGCCTGGCGGCGGTGGCGTGGCAGGCGCGGCGCGGCCTGCGCACCAGCGTGCCCCCCGGAGCCGCCTGATTTCTTTCTTCATCGGCACCGGGCGGCTTGCTTCCGGGTTGCGTATCTTGGCAGACGAAACGCCCGCCTCCTTTTTTCCTTCTGGTTATGCTACGAGCTACGATTGGTCTGACTTTCCTGCTGGGTTTGCTGAGTGCCGCCGCTTCGGCCCAAACCACCGCGCTGCCCACTACTGCGCCACCAGTGGGCGCGGCTCCGGGGCCGGGCCTTGCCGCGCCGCGCGTGTCGTATAGCCTGAGTGCGGGCTTCGTTACGGCGGGCCGGTTTGGGTCGGCTTCCTACCTCACGCCGCTGGCCTCGTACCAGCTTACGCGCCGGTTTTCGGTGTTTGCGGGGCTCACGTACATGCACATCGTACCGGGCATTGGAATGCTCACGCCGGAGGCCGGCCGTACGCTGGGCACTACGGGCCTGAACCGCTACGTGGTGCAGGCGGGCGGGGCCTACGCCCTCTCGCCCCGGGTGGCGCTGGTCGGTTCGGCCTGGAAAGACCTTACCCCCGCCGGCTTTGGCGGGGCGGTTAGTCCCTACGCAGGCTTCGGCAACCAGGGCTCCGGCGTGAATATGCGGGCTGATTTCAAGGTTTCGGAACACATGACGCTGTCGGGCGGGGTGCGAGTTTCCAACGGCGCGGCCCCGGGCTACTCCCCGTTTTCCATCGGCCCGTTCGGGTATTAGGAATTAAGATTGAGAATGGCAGGACTAATTTCAATCCCGTTGCCGCTGGATCAGACCAGGCAGGGGTCCGCTTCGCCATTTTTAATTCTCAATTTTTAATTCTCAATTGCCTCCATGTCCTCCATCACCTTCGCCCGCAACGAACGGCTCCGTACTGTCAAGGCTGGCTATGCTGGCAACAAGCGGTTCGGCAGCCAGTTTGCCAACGGCGACGCGCTCTATAACCCCGATTTCAGCAACGTATTCCGCTGGAAATTTCTGACCAAAAACCCGCAGAAAGCCGAGAAAAAAGCCGATACCTGGGTGCCGGCGGTGGTAGACTGCACCGCGTTTCTGCGGAGCAAAGCCGACGGGCTGGTCTGGCTGGGCCATGCTTCCTTCGTGCTGCGGACGGGCGGCGTCACCCTGCTTTTCGACCCCATCCTGTTCGACTCACGGTTTCTGCGGCGCCGCCATCCCCTGCCCTGCCGCCCCGAGGAGCTCACCAACATCGACTACCTGCTGCTCAGCCACGGCCACCGCGACCATCTCGACGAGGCTTCCTTTGGGCTGCTGGCCCGCCAGAACCCGCAACTGCGCGTACTCACCGGCCTGGGCATGGCCCCGGTACTGCGCGGGATGGCCAGGGCGCCGGCAGTCCAGGAAGCCGGCTGGTGGCAGCAGTACGACCTGGGCCCCGGCGCGCCGCTGGAAATCTGCTACCTGCCCGCTGCACACTGGTACCGCCGGGGCCTCGCCGACACGAACAAAGCCCTCTGGGGCAGCTTCCTCATCCGGGCCCAGGACAAGCTGCTCTACTTCGCCGCCGACTCGTCCTACGCCGGCCATTTCGAGGAGATTGAGCGGCAGTTCGGCCCCATTGATATCTGCCTGATCGGCATCGGGGCCTACAAGCCGGCCTTTATGATGCAGCACAGCCACACCAACCCCCACGAAGCGGCCAAGGCCGCCAACGTGCTGCGCGCCGGCCACGTGGTGCCCATGCACCACGGCACCTTCGACCTGAGCGACGAGCCCGCCTCCGAGCCGCTGCGCACCTTCCGGGACGTGGCGACGGGCGGTATGCTGCGCGGCGAGCTGCACGCCCCCGCCGTGGGGGAGGTGCTGCCCTGGGCGGAGTGGGAGTAAGTTGGTTTTTGGTTATTCGTTTTTGGTTTTTGGTTACCCAACGACGGACTCCTGGTGGCAGCTGGTTATCGGCTAAGTGGTAGCTTTGGACCATAAAGCATAGTCTGCTCGGTTGCTGGCCAAAAACCAAAAACCAAAAACTAAAAACCAAGCATGTCCCCCACCCTGATTCTGAGCCTGATTGCGGGCTACTTTACCATTCTGATTATCATTGCCCTGCTCACCTCGCGCAAGGCGACCAGTGAAAGCTTCTTCGTAGCTAACCGCAACGCCCCCTGGTACATGGTGGCCTTCGCCATGATCGGCACCTCGCTGTCGGGCGTCACGTTTATTTCGGTGCCGGGCATGGTGGCCTCGCAGAGCTGGAGCTACATGGCCGTGGTG
Source organism: Hymenobacter fastidiosus (assembly GCF_039539565.1). NCBI lineage: Bacteria > Pseudomonadati > Bacteroidota > Cytophagia > Cytophagales > Hymenobacteraceae > Hymenobacter > Hymenobacter fastidiosus. The sequence continues at coordinate 61,563 of NZ_BAABDJ010000038.1, forward strand.
GCGGGCTACGTGGTGGGCTACCTCGTTATCGGCACCGTGCTGATGCCGCTCTACTACCGGCTGCGGCTGGTATCCATCTACACCTACCTGGAGCAGCGCTTCGGATTCTGGAGCTACAAGACGGGCGCGTTCTTCTTCCTGCTGTCGCGGGCCATCGGGGCTTCGTTCCGGCTGTTTCTGGTGGCGGGCGTGCTGCAGCTGGCCGTATTCGATGCCATGGGCGTACCGTTTTCCCTCACCGTCACGGTCAGCATCCTGCTGATTTACCTCTACACCTTCCGCGGCGGCCTCAAAACCATTCTGTGGACCGATGCTTTCCAGACCATGGCCATGCTGCTGTGCGTGGGCGTGAGCATCTACCTGATTTCGTCCGAGCTCAACCTGGGCTTCCGCGAAATGGTGGCCACGGTGAAGAACTCCGAAATGTCGCAGGTGTACTTCTCCGACCTTAAGGACGACAAGTTTTTCTGGAAGCAGTTTGCCTCCGGCGCCTTCATTACCATCGTCATGACCGGGCTCGACCAGGACCTGATGCAGAAAAACCTGAGCTGCCGCAACCTGGGCGACGCCCAGAAAAACATGTTCTGGTTTACCATCGTGCTGGTGTTCGTCAACATCTTCTTCCTCACCCTGGGCGTGCTGCTCTACAAGTTTGCCGCCGCCAAGGGCATTGCGCTACCCGTAGGGCCAACGGGCAAAATCGTGGGCGACAACGTGTTTCCGCTGCTGGCCACCGGGCACTTCACCCTGTTCGCCGGCATCGTGTTCATCCTGGGCATCATCGCCGTCACCTACGCCTCCGCCGACTCGGCCCTGACGGCCCTGACGACTTCGTTCTGCGTCGATTTCCTGCTCATCAGCCGGTTTCCCGAGGCGCGGCAGACCACGCTGCGCAAGCTCACCCACTTCGGCTTTTCCGTGGTCCTGATCGTCATCGTCCTGATCTTCAAAGTTATCAATGACCAGAGCGTGATTACGGCCGTGTTCAAGGCGGCCGGCTATACTTACGGGCCGCTGCTGGGCCTGTACGCCTTCGGGCTGTTCCTCCAGCGCGGCGTCCACGACCGGCTGGTGCCCTACGTGTGCGTGGCGGCTCCGCTGCTCACCTACTTCATCAACGTGAACTCCAAGGCGTGGTGGGGCTACGAGTTCGGCTTCGAGATTCTGATTCTGAATGGCCTGCTCACGTTTGCCGGGCTGCTGGCCGTTTCCCGGCCGCGCGACTTCGAATTGAACCCTGCCTGAGAACGGGTGTTAGGACAATGGCGGGAGGCGCGGGTTTCCGTGCGTACCTTTGCGCGGTCGTAGTGCCGTCGCCCGAATCTGTTTTCCCTCACCCGTGAAGTCTCTGTTCTTTCTTTTGGTGGCCGTGAGCGTAGCATTCGCGGCCCGGGCCCAGCAGCCTGCTCCTACCAAAGCGCCCGTGGTCCTGAAGCCCGGCCACATGCGGGCCCAGCGCAATCCGGCGGCCAACCGCCCCGACGTGCCGCCCCGGTTTCCGGGCGGGGCCACGGCCCTGAGCGCCTTTTTTCAGCAGCAGATACAGTATCCGGAGGCCGCCCGCGTCAACAAAGTAGCGGGCAACGTGTTGACTTCCTTTACCATTGAAGCCGACGGCCGCGTGACTAACCCCAGGATTACGACCGGCCTCAGCCCCGAATGTGATGCGGAAGCGTTGCGCGTGTTGGGGTTGCTGCCGCCCTGGCAGCCAGCCACCCGCAAAGGCCAGCCCGTGCCCATTCAGGTGCAGCTGCCGGTACCGTTCGGCAACAGCACCAATCTACAGGTCGGGAAGTCGAAGACGAAAGTAAAGTTTGAGTAGCAGAATGGAGCGCCTGATTCTGGAAAAGCAGAACGTCATTCCGAGCGAAGTCGAGGAATCTCGCGTGCTGACGCAGGAATAGTAATCAGACGTCGGCACGCGAGATTCCTCGACTTCGCTCGGAATGACGGGCTGAAAAACAGGCAGAAGGCACCAAGACAAGCACTAAGTACCCTACATGGCCAGAAGTGGAATAAATACCAGCGGCGCGACCCTTGATCCGGACGTGCCCAAGAAGAAATTGACCAAGGAAAGCTTCCGCCAGGGCCTGCGGATTTTCCGTTACGTGCTGCCCTACCGGGCCAAGTTTAGTGTCGGGATGGTGCTGCTGGCCTTGTCCAGCGCCACGGTGATGTGCTTTCCCTGGGTGATTGGCAAGCTCACCGACTCGGCCAACGGCAAGCCCTTCGTGCTGCCCAACGGCAGCGTGGTCAGCATCAACCAGATTGCGCTGGGCCTGTTCGCCGTTATCCTGCTGCAGGGGCTATTTTCCTTCGGCCGCATCTGGTTTTTCACCCAGGTCAGCGAGTTCACCGTGCGCGACATCCGGCAGGCGCTCTACGCCAAGTTCGTGAGTTTGCCGATTCCCTACTTCGAGAAAAACCGCGTCGGCGCCATCACCTCCCGCATCACCTCCGACGTGGGCATGATTCAGGACTCGTTTTCCCTCACCCTGGCCGAGCTGTTCCGGCAGGTGATGACGCTGGTGGTGGGCATCATCTTCATCATGATGGTGTCGGTGAAGCTGTCGTTGTTTATGCTGCTCACGTTCCCGCCCATCGTGGTGGCCGCCATGGTGTTCGGGCGCAAAATCCGGGTGCTGGCCAAGGCCACCCAGGACGAGCTGGCCAAAACCAACGTCATCGTGGAAGAAACCCTGCAGGGAATCAACACGGTGAAGGCGTTTACCAACGAGCTGTTTGAAACCCGCCGCTATACCGTCTCGCTCACCAACACGGTGCGGGCGGCGCTGAAGAGCAACCTCTACCGCGGCGGCTTCGTGTCGTTCGTCATCATCGGGCTGTTCGGCGGCATCATCCTGGTGCTGTGGCGGGCCGCCACGCTGGTTTCGGCCGGCCAGATGACCATCGGCGACCTGACGTCCTTCGCGCTCTACACCATCTTTATCGGCGCGTCGGTGGGCGGCCTGGGCGAGCTGTACGGTAAAATACAGAGCACGCTGGGCGCTTCGGAGCGCATCCTCGAAATCCTGGACGAGCCTTCCGAGCCTACGCATAAGCCGCGGCTGGCCGGCACCGCCCCGCTCACCGTCCGCGGCGACATCGACTACCGCCACGTCGCCTTCAGCTACCCCACCCGCCCCGACCTGCCGGTGCTCCAGGATATCAGCTTCGATATTCAGGCCGGCGAGAAGATTGCGCTGGTGGGCCCCAGCGGCGCGGGCAAAAGCACCATTGTGCAGCTGCTGATGCAGTTCTACGAGCTCAGCGGCGGCAAAATCCTCATCGACGGCCGCGACGTGCAGCAGTTCGACCTCACCGAGCTGCGCAGCCACATCGGCATCGTGCCCCAGGAAACGCTGCTGTTCGGCGGCTCCATCCGCGAGAACATTGCCTACGGCAGGACCGACGCCACCGATGAGGAAATCACCACGGCCGCCCGCAAGGCCAACGCCTGGCAGTTCATCTCCACCTTCCCCGAGGGGCTCGACACGCTGGTGGGTGAGCGGGGCATCAAGCTTTCGGGCGGGCAGCGCCAGCGCGTGGCCATTGCCCGCGCCATCCTGAAAAACCCCGCCATCCTGATTCTGGACGAAGCCACCTCCGCCCTCGACTCCGAAAGCGAGCAGCTGGTGCAGGGCGCCATGGACGAGCTGATGCAGAACCGCACCAGCATCATCATCGCCCACCGCCTGAGCACGATTCGGAAAGTGGATAAGATCCTGGTTATCGACGGCGGCCGCATCGTGGAGCAGGGCACCCACGACGAGCTGAGCAACAGTGAAAATGGTATCTACGCCAAGCTGCTCAAGCTGCAGTTTGAGCTGAGCTAGGGGCGGCAGATTTACGAGTAGGGAAAGGGCGAAGCGGGGTTTCGCCCTTTTCGTTTCGAATCGATATCTTCCTCCGCACTTTAGTTTTTAGTGAACCTGTTTAGGGTTGCGGTTTTTTCGTCGTTTGTCATCCTTCATCTGGCGTCCGCTTGCGAAGGACATTCTCACGACTGCTCATGTTGGCCTAATTCCAAGTGGTACGGACGTGATAAGGTCCTTCGCTCCGCTCAGGATGACAGCTTTTTCGAAACCCTAAACAGCCTCCACGTTAGTTTTACGCCGGCCCAACTGCAACAGCTGCGGCAACTCAAGTTTCTTTCCCAAAGCATTAGGCTGCTGCCAGCCTGGCTTTCGGCCTCCGCCATCAAGCGGCAGCAGCGGGCCCCGAGCATGATGGCCGGACCCGATAATGATGAGCTTATGGAGTACGTGCTGGCCGGGCTGGCCGCCAGCCGGGCTGAGTTCGGCAAACCGGCGTACCTCGTGCTTCAATCGGCTGGCAGCGGAGTAAGCCCGCGCAGGGTGCAAAAGTACAGGTAGCTTTTCACATCTGACGTGTAGCCGCGGGTGGTGTTGGCTGCTCCCTTCAAGCCGGCTTCCAGGAAGCCGGCGACTTTGGCCGACGTGCGGGCCAGTTCTACCTGATAGACCGGGCCGGTTACGGCCACGGCGGTAGGAGTGCGCTTATTCATAGGTAGGCAGCGGTGATATTGGGGCGGGTAGCGCTTTCGTATATTGGGCTCTCAGCGCCGCCAGTGCCATGCGCCGGGCGCGCTTACGGTGGGAAAATTCGGTTAAGGTCATGTCTCTTTCCTCTCCCACCGGGCTTGTACCGGGAGTAAATAAGGCCTGCAATAGCTCGACTGCTTCCCGAACCGTGATGGTGGGAGGAAGTAACAAATCCTGAGCAAAAGGGTCTATTGTGAATTCCTCGACACCAGCAAAAGGCTCTTCAATAGCTGGCGGTACTGCTAGTGGTTCTACTACCACAGGCGCGGGAGCCGGAAGCGGCTCTTGACCCAACAAGTCCAACAAGTATGCGCTGGAATCGGCTTCATCCTGCCTTTCGGCGCCGTGCCACATCTGCGTCGCCGTGGCGAAGTAAAGGCAGGCACCCTGCAACATCGGTCCCGGTCGGTCCAAGGTTGGGGAGATGGTCAGTATCCGGTTCCGGTAGTCAGCATAGGTAACCGGGCGCACCACTTGAATGAGGGCCAGTTGGTTGCGGACGTAGTTCTTCCAGGTGCCTCGTTTCCATTCCCAATACTGCTCGTCAGGGAGTTTATAGGCAGCGGCATAGTAACATGAGCTGGTCCCGTTCCCGCAACAGCACCAACAGGCGCTCGTGTTCAGCCGGTAGAAAGTCCGGCGCGGAGTGTTGGTTTGTCATTTATAATTGGGACAGGTAGAGATAATCCAGGGCCACATTGTCCATTCGTGCTTTAAAGTCCATCCGGCTCACTTCTTGGCCCACCCGTAGCCCAGGCGATAGGCCCACAGGGCATAAAAAGGGGCATAATCGGTCAGGAAGCGGTAGCGAAAGAAGGCCACGACCACGAACACCAGCGGCAGTCCCCAAGCCGATACCGCAGGCACATTTGGCACCACCCGGACCGTGAACTGATGCAGCAGCAGTGCCGGCACCACAACCGCCGCCAGCACGACGAGCACCAGGGGCAGCAGCCAGAGCCAGCCCCCGCGCAGGCGCAGGGACACGGCCAGTCCTTTGATGCAGTAGACCAGGGCGTAGAAGCAGTAGCCCACGGCCAGAATAGCCAGCAGGCGGGGCAGGCTCCCGTAAGGGCCGAGGAAATCCAGGGGCGCGGTGAGCAGGAAGGCCAGCACCAGCAGCGGTGCCGCCGCCAGCATATCCGCCAGCACCGGCCCCACGGAGCTAAGCAAGCCCCCGCCGACGCGCCCGCCGCCGCGCAGCAGGGAGCCCAGGGCTTTACCAGTCTGGTAAGCGTCCCGATGCCCCGACGAGTGCGAACGGGTATTCTGGTGGGCTAAGTAGCCATCTTCGTAATCAGACATGGCGCGCTGGATTTAGGGATTAAAGCATTGTTGGGATGCACTACGTAATGGCCCACTGGTAGCCGCGCCGGTAAGCCCATAACCCCAAATTGGGCGCATAGTCCTCCGTGAAGCGGTAACGGTTATAAACGAATAGCATAAACAGGGCGGATATGCCCCACGCCAAGAACGGATTCACTGTTGCTACAAAGTGAACGATGAGCAGGTGTAGCAACCACCCCGGCACCAGGCAAGCCACTACCAGGCACAGGATAAAGGGCACCAACCAACGCCGGCCCCCACGCAGACGCGAGGCAATGGCTACTCCTTTAAGGACGTAGAGCAACGCGTAAAAAAGGTAGGCCACCGCTACGATGCCGACAAACCGGGCCGTTCCAAACCCAGGGCCGAGAAAAGACCACGACATGGTGGCCATCCAGCCAAAGAGCAGGAACGGAGAAGCCACCAGTGTCTCCACCAGGAGCCGGAATGCCAGGGCCACGCCACCAACGGCCATGTTGCCGATGGCTTTGCCGTTCTGGTAGGATTCCCGGATATTCGGAGCGTTGCGGCCGGCTTGATAGCCTTCGTCGTATTCTGACATGGAGCGAGTGGTTTGAAAGGAGCAGCGATAATAAGCCGAAGGTTACTTGTCGAAGCCAAATAGCTTGACCAGATAGTCACCCAGCGGCGGGTGCTGGTGGAACACGACCGTACTAAACCAGAATGTACCGCCAGCAACAAGAACAGTGGAAACCAGGGTATCAAGCAATGGCATAAGCGGGGTTTTTGTAAGGGTGAAAAAAGCCGGAAAACAAGTTATTGAAAATCGTATCGCGAGGAAGTTTTAGCGGTTATACGGGGTTTCTTACTTCGTGCCTGTATACAGCGATGCCGACAAGTGAGGCTTGTCCGGAAGTTGCCGCAGATAGAGAATTATGCGGGGGATTGTAAGGCCGGCGTTCACCGGCCGACTACGGCTCCAGATTCACCAACCCGCTGCTAAATCCGAACCATGAAAATTCTTGCCTTGCCCGTCCTGACTATCCTGGCTGGAGGGGCCGCCGCGCTAACGGCCTTCGCCACGCTGAATCCGGCCCTGCTGCCGGTGGCTACTTACGCGGTGGCCGCTACCGGCCCCGTGGTGGACCACAGCAGCTACGACCGGCTGCTGAAAAAGCACGTCACCGACAAGGGCCTGGTCAATTACAAAGGCTTCCAAGCCGACGAGAAGGAATTCAACCACTACCTGGCGCTGCTGAGCAAAAACCCGCCGGCGGCCAGCTGGAGCAAGAACGAACAGATGGCATACTGGATAAATGCCTACAATGCCTACACCATCCGGCTGATTCTGAATTACTACCCCGTCAAGAGCATCAAGGACATCGGCTCCTCCATTCAGATTCCCTTCGTGACGACGCCCTGGGCGGCGAAGTTTTTCAGCATCGGGGGCGAAAAGATGAGCCTCGATAACATCGAGCACGGCACACTGCGCAAGAAGTATGACGACCCGCGCATCCACTTCGCGCTGGTATGCGCGGCCCTGACCTGCCCGCGCCTGCGCAATGAAGCCTACACGGCCGCCCGCCTCGATGCCCAGCTCGATGACCAGGGCCGCGATTTTCTGAACAACCCAGCCAAAAACAGCATCAGCCCCGGCAAGGCGCAGCTTTCCAAATACTTCGACTGGTACAAGGGCGACTGGACCAAAAACGGCCAATCGGTAGCCAAGTGGGTAAACCGGTACTCGAAAACGAAAATCGACGAGCAAACCCCGGTTACCTTTCGGGATTACAACTGGAAGCTCAACGAGCAGTAGGACATCGGCCCTACGGCACCAGCTCGTGCAGCAGGCCGGTGGGCTCCGGCCGGGCCGGCACCGAGCCGTCGGGGCGGGCCCAGGGCTCCAGGGGCTCCAGCGGCAGGGCCAGCAGGCGGGGGAACGTCATTTCAGCGGCTTCCGGGTAGGCGGGCACACCGATGGTGAGGGCCTGCTGGGGCACGTTGAGGCGCAGGGTGCGGTGCAGCCGGTCCCAGAGCGTGAGCACGACGCCGAAGTTGCTGTCCGTTTCGCGCTGCACCTGCGAGTGGTGGATGCCATGGGTGCGCGGCGTAACCAGCACGCGCACCAGCTGGTGCTCCACGGCAAAGGGCAGCCGCCAGTTGCTGTGATGAAAGGCCGTGCAGGCTTCAAATACCGCTTCGAAGCCCAGCACCGTGGCGGGCCGCACGCCCAGCAGCGCGGGCAGGCCCGCACGCCAGGGAATGCTGGCCAGCATCTCGCCGAAGTGAAAGCGCCAGGCCGTGGTCAGGTCCATGTCCAGGTCGGAGTGGTGCACGCGGTGCAGCCGCCACAGCAGCGGCGCGTGCAGCAGCCGGTGCCAGGTGTAGCCCAGGTAGTCGAGCAGCAGCACTTCGGCCACCAGGCGCAGGGGCGCGGGCAGGCGGGCCAGCACCGGCCGGCGTGGCGCCCAGGCTTTGGCCAGGCCCACCATGGCCGGCAGCAGCGTCAGGCGCATGGCCGGCAGCGAGGGCGCGGCCACCAGGGCGTTGCGCAGCCACCGCTCGGGCCGGGGCCGGATGCGGCGGCGCAGGGGACGGCGGGTTTCCAGCAGCAGCAACCCCAGGGCGGCCACGGCCAGCGCTGGCCCGGCCCAACGGTCGAAACGGCGCAGCAAGGGAGAAGAAAAGGGCAGCAAAGGCACGGGCGCAGGAGTTAGATGAGCAGATGACGGCAGCGGAAGCCAGTTAACTTACTTCTCCGAAGCCAGCGGGGTTGCCCCGGCAGCCAGCACCCGCCCCGGCAGTGGCGCGGAAGCCGCCCAGGGCCTGCGCTGTCTGAACGGCTCCAGCTGCTGCCCTCGTATTTGCACGAGAGCAACCTTCCTTACAGCGACAGCCCGAGTCCCACCGAGTACCAGCTGACGTCCGCGGCGTTGCGGCCCGCCAGTCGGGTGCCGCCTCCTACCGTAACACCGACGTGGTAGGCCACGGGCACGTAGAGCGAGGCCCCCAGGCTGGTGGTGTTGACCTTCGTTTCCGGGAAGCGCTCGGGCGTGAAGCCGGGGCCCCCGATGTCGATGCCGCTGGTGGACGTCTGGTTGCTCACCCAACTTTCCAGGAAAAAGCGCGGGGCAGCGTACCCGACCTTGGCGCTCAGTAGCACGGCGTCGGGCACGTCGTTGGTGCGCAGGCTGTACCCGCCCTGACCGCTGACGAACAAACCGTTGGCAAGCTTATACTGCAGCAGCAGCGAGGGGTCGAGCTGGGTGGCCCGGTTGCCGATGGCGTTGATGATATTCGTGCGGTAGCGGCTTAGCGGCGTACTCAGCGCCAGCGCGCCCGTAGCCGAGAAGACGCCCGCCTCGCCCGCCGTCTGCAGCGCTCGATAAGCCAGCGCCACGGTGGCGTTCTGCAGGTCGCGCTCGAGGATTTTCTGGTCGTCACTCAAGCGCCGGCTTTTCGAGGAGATGTAGGGCACGTTGGCGATAAGGTCCAGCTTATCGGTCAGGCCATAGGCCGCGTACAGGTTGGCGCTCTCAATGACGACTTCGTCCTGGCCAGCCATTTCGATGGCCGTTTTCGTCTTGCCCAGGTAAAACTCGTCGTAACGCTCGCGGGTGTACGACAGGAACACGGAGGAGTGGCCCTGGCCCTGGCGAAAACCACTAATCAGCTACTGGGCGAAAACGCGGCCGGGCAACATCAGCACCAGGAGCAGGCAAAAGAAAGGCGTGATAAAGCGTTTCATGGGTTGGGGTTGGGGTTGGTGGATGTTTTGGAATTTTTTAGAGAAATCAAACACGAGGGCTGATTTTTCAGCTTTTTCCTGGGGCGGGGACTGGTCGAAAGGCGTTCGAAGCCTGCTCCTGGTGCAACGGGAAAAACTTCGGGTCGCCGCGCGCCCTTAAACCGGCATTGGGGTCCTGCTCCCGCCGGGAGCTTCCCACCGGGAGCAGTCAAGGCGGGGCGGAGGGGCCAGGCCGGCTAGCGCGGGTCAGCTCAGCGAAGGGCTCCAGCTGCTGAGCTGCAAACGTGGCCGGGTAATGTTCCACGCCCGCGAAGCCCAGCGGCAGGTTGGCCTGCTCGTTCGGGACGTAGGCAGTCCGGAACAGGTAGTCCCACAGGGTCAGGGTAAGGGCGAAGTTCACGCCGTGGCGGCGCGCCCGGGGCAGCTCCTGGGCGTGGTGCCACAGGTGGGTCTGGGGGTTGTTGAACACGTACTTGAGCGGCCCCAGCGGCGCGTACAGGTTGGCGTGGTTGAAGTGGCCGACGGTGAGCGTGAACAGGTGCACCAGGAAAAAGTCGGTGAGCCCGAAGCCAATCAGCGCCAGCGGCAGGTACTCGAACAGGCGGTAGACCACCGTTTCGACGGGGTGGTAGCGCAGGTGGGCGGCAAAGCCCATTTCCTCTACCGAATGGTGCACCTGGTGAAAGGCCCAGAGCCAACCCACGCGGTGCAGCAGCCGGTGCACGTTCCACTGGATGAAGTCGCGTACCACAAACAGCGTGAGCAAGCGCGCCCACAGGGGCCAGCCTCCAATTTCCACCGCCACCAGGTTGTGGATGCCCACCAGCCCCAGCCCGTCCTTAAAGAGCTGGACGAAAACATTCGACAGCGCGTTGTAGACGATGAGCGAGAACAGGAAGTAGTTGAAGAACATGTAGAACCCGTCCAGCCAGAAATCCTGCCGGAACGTGCCCTGGTCGCGCCGCCAGGGCCACAGCAGCTCCAACCCCCAGAAGCCCAGCGACAGGGCCACCAGCCAGTAGTAGTAGTTGCCCCGGCCGGGGTGCAGCACCTCCGTGAGCAGATAGTGCCCGTAGCCAGAGAACGAGTCGGCGATAAGCTGCGGGTAATCGGCCATGGTCAGCTATTGCTTGGGGGTGAGTGAAAAGCGAGTGGCTATCCAGCCGTAAAAGGCTTGCTTACCGGGCGGTGGCTGCGGCCAGCTGTTCCAGGCCGGCTTTGAATTCCGGCGTGTCGTACTCGGCCATGCCGTCGTGGCGGGCGGCTACCTGCCCATCGGGGCCGAGGATGACGGTGGAGGGGATGGAGTTGGAATCGAACGGCGCGGGCAGGTCGCCGGTGCGCAGGTACACGGGGAAGGTGTACCCCTTGGCCTTTACAAACTTTTGGGCCTTGGCCGCGTCCGCGTCGAGCGAGAGCATCACGAAGGCCACTTTCGAGGGGGCCATTTTCTTGTACAGGGCTTCAATGCCCGGCATCTCGGCGCGGCAGGGCGGGCACCAGCTGGCCCACAGGTTCACGAATACTACTTTGCCTTTCAGGTCGCTTAGGTTAACAGCCTTGCCTTCGAGGGTAACCAGGGGCACGTTGTGCGGGTAGATTGCGCGCCCGGTGAGCACCACTGGCATGGCAGTAGCAGGAGTGGCGGGCACTTCGGCTTTCCAGAGGCCGGTGGCGAGCAGACCCCGCTGCAGGCCGCCCAGCACCACGGGTCGCAAGCCGGTGAGCATAACGAGCGCAAGGAGGGCCAGGGGCAGCCACGACCAGATTTTTTTACGGTTCAGCATCCGCGTTCTAGAAAAAAAGCACTGGTAAAATGACCGTCGTCCCGCAAAGGACCCATCGGCAGGCCGGTGGTCGCACGCGGAAAAAAGTCCTTACAACCCGGCCCGTTTTATTTGCCCGGCCGGGCAACGCCCCGCGCCGGGTGGGCGTACTCAGAGGAGAACCAATGGGCAGAAAAGCCCCGGCATTCCGCTGGTAATGTCGAAAAGCGTGAGATAAAATGTTGATTATCAGCTCCTCAAACCAGTAACGGATTTATGTTGTCTGCCGCTCCCGCGCCAATGCCTTTACCCCGTATTCCGGCGAGCTTCGGCGGGCCGGGCATCGCGTTGGCGACGGTCAGCATCATTATTCCGGCCTATAACGAAGCTCCGGGCATCGGACAGCTGCTGGCCTACCTGCGGCAGGCCACGGCCGACGAGCCGGACCTGGAAATTATTGTAACCGACGGGGGCAGCACCGACGATACCCGGGCCCTGGCCCGGCGGGCGGGCGCTACCGTGGTGCGCAGCCCGCACAAAGGCCGGGCCGCCCAGCTCAACTACGGGGCCCGCCAGGCCAGGGGCGACATTTTCTATTTCCTGCACGCCGACTCCTACCCCCCGCCGGGCTTCCTGACCGACTTGCGGCAGGCCCGGCGGCAGGGCTACGGCAGCGGCTGCTACCGCCTGGCCTTCGACCACGGGCACTGGTTTCTGCGCTTCAGTGCCTGGTGCACGCGCCTGCCGCTGCTGTTGGTGCGCTTCGGCGACCAGAGCCTGTTCGTGCAGCGCGAGCTGTTTGCGCGGGTAGGCGGCTTCCGCGAGGACCTGCTGGTGATGGAGGACCAGGAAATCGTGCGGCGGCTGCGGGCATGCGGGCCTTTTCTGGTGCTGCCGCGCGCCGTCACTACCTCGGCCCGCAAGTACCTGGCCAACGGCGTGTTTCGCCTGCAGGCGGCCTTCACCCTCATTGCCGGGCTCTACTGGCTGGGCGTGTCGCAGCCCCGGCTGGTGCGGCTCTACCGGCGGCTGATTCGGCAGGACAAGCTTTAGGCCGCGCCGGCCGCCGGTGTGCTGGCGGTTGCTAGTAGGGCGGGCGCGGCCAGCGGCAGCATGGGGCCCGCGAAGTGCTGCTCAAAAAACTCGTCGCACCAGCGGCACACGTTCTGCAGGTCCTCGCCCCGGGCCAGGGCATGGGCCTCGGTGACGCCGATGGACTCGCCCATCTTCCAGGGGTCGCCCTCGTTCAGGCGCTGCATGATTTCCGATTGGGAGGCCCGCAGCAGTACGTCGGCCACTTTTTCCTGCCGGGCGTCGCCCAGCGGGAACCTGGTGCCGGGGCAGCAGGGGTTGATTTTCCAGAGCTGGATGCTGATTTCCTGGGGCAGCTCGGTGCCGCCCAGAAAGCCCTTGGCCCCCGAGAGAATGGCGCAGAAGTTGTGCGTGGGGTCGCGCAGCCAGATGTCTTTTTCCAGGGCCCGGCCCCGGGCCCAGTTGCCGCCCAGCCACATGTCCTCGGTGGCGCCCCAGTAGCCCCAGCTCAGGCGGTGGCCTTCCACCAGCAGGTGCTCCTTGTCGATGAGCGGGTCGTGGTCGTCGCCGTTCACGCCGCGGCTTTCGAAGAGGTCGGCCAAAGTCATCAGGCGGGAGCCGGCCGCCTTGTGGTAGCGGTCGATGCTGGCGATGTCGAAGCGGGTGACGCCTTTTTCAATCAGCAAATCGAGGATTTCGGGGGTCAGCAGGTCACCGTTGGTTTGGAGCATTACCTGGGTGCGGCCCTGGTACTTCTCCTGCACGGCATCGAGAATGAGATAGAGCTTGACGCGGTCGGCTATAGGCTCACCGCCGGAGAGGATGAGCCGGTCCACGCGCTCGGGCAGGTTACGGATGATGCGGAAACAATCCTGCACGCTGATGCGCGTGCCCTGCGGCCCGGAGCTGTTGTAGCAGTGGTCGCACTTGTCGTTGCAGAGCTGGGTGAACACCCAGTAGATGGACTCGCAGTGCGTGAAATCAGTTTTCATAATCGGGCTGGTAGGCAGTACGCTGAATGGACTCCCAGAAGGTGAGCTCGGCGGCGATGCTGGTGCGCGGGTCCTGAATGAATTCGCGCACGCTGGGAAAGCTGGTGAGCAGGCCCTGGTCGAGGTAGGCAAAATGGGTGCCCACGGTGAGGGCCTCGCGGCTGTCGTGAGTCACGAAGAGCGAGGTAATCTGGTGCTGGCGGCTCACGCGCAGAAACAGCTGCTGCATGTCGGCGCGGGTCTGGGCGTCGAGGTTGCCGAAGGGCTCGTCGAGCAGCAGCAGGCGGGGCCGGATGATGAGGGCCCGCCCAAAGGATACCCGCTGCCGCTGCCCACCCGAGAGCTGGTGGGGGGCTTTTTGGGCGTGTTCTGCCAGGTCCAGTTCGGCCAGCAGCGCGCGCACCTGCTCGTCGGCCTCGGCTTTAGGTATTTTGCGGATGCGCAGTCCGAAGGCCACGTTTTCAAATACGCTCAGGTGCGGAAACAGCAGCGGCTCCTGATAGAGGTACACCATCTGGCGCTCGTTGGGCGGCACGGGCAGCAGGTTCTGGCCGTGCAATTCCAGCGTGCCGGCATCCGGGGCTTCGAGGCCGGCCAGGATTTTCAGCAGCGTGGTTTTGCCGCAGCCTGAGCGGCCCAGCACGGCCAGCACCTCCCCTTCTGACAGGCGAAAGGTGATATTGCGCAGCACCGGCTGGCCACCGAACTGCTTGGTGAGGCCATTTACTTGCAGCAATTCGCTCATAGCCGGGCCCCCGCGCCATACGCGGCGGCATCAATCGTCAGGCGCTCCGGCGTGGGCCGCACGCCACTCAGCCACTCGGTGAGGCGGTCCACGTAGTTATCCAGGTGGGTGATTTGCTGCACGCCGTGCTCCACGATAGGGTCGAGCGTGGTGGCCAGCAAGGTGCCGCCGTACTGCGGGGTTTGCCAGGTGATAACGTCGCCCCCGGCGTTGGTCTGGATGATTTCGGCCGAGGCCGGCACCCGGGTGTACACGCCGTGGGTATGCCAGCAGGCCTGGCGCGGCGTGAGGCCCCGGTACACGGGGTGCTCGTAGTTGGTATCCGATACGGGCGGGTTGGTGGGGTCCGTCACCCACCAGTAGTTGTTCACCGGCCGGTCTTCCCACTGCGCGTCGAGCCAGGCCGTGGAGGAGTCGCCTTCGAGAAACACCTTTTTGCCCGCCGCCAGAAAGTCGTAGAGGACGGCCTGCTTCGCCGTCAGCACCGCCTGGTTCGACTGAAAGGGAATGGCCAGCGCGTCGAGGTCGCGCACGGCTTCAGCGTCGAGGTCGTGGATGTAGAGGAGGCGGTACAGGTCGCGGTATTTGGGCGCGGTGGCCAGGGCGTAGTGCGACCACACGCCGTTGAAAATCAGTCCAATCTTAGCCATGAGCGGGAACGGGTGAAGTGGCAAGCAGGTGAATAAAATTACGGTACAAGGCCACCAGGGCACTGTCGGACTGGCCGGCGGAGCTCACGTCGGCCAGCGGGCCGCTGGCGGTGAGCAGCATCCGGCCGGCCGTGCTCACCTCGTCGAGCACCACGATGGGGCGCTGCCAGGTGTCGGCCAGCAGCACGTCGGCCCCGGGCGCGGCTTCGAGGTAGCCGCAGGACCACCAGCCGCTCATGCCGTGCGAGAAGTTGAGCTGGTCGAGGTCCAGGTTAGCGAGCAGGCCGTGGCGGTCGGGGCCGGGGGTGTAGCGCACGTCCTGGGTGCGGCGGGAGTTGTCCATCACCCACTGGTTGCCGGGCACCCAGGCCGTGAAAAAGCCGTCGCAGCACACCAGTGCCTTGCCCGCGTCGAGAAACGCGCGGACTTTTTTCTTGATTTTGAGCATGGCCACGTGGTCGGAGCCGTTGGGTACTACCAGCAGGTCGTAGGGCAGCAGGTCGGGGTCGAAGTCCTTGGTGATGAGACAGGTGGTGTACCGCACCCGCTCATTCGAGACGTAATACTTTTCGAGCCCCTGAAGGCCGTTGGAGATAAGCAGGGCGTGGAGCATGGCAATGGGGAGTAATTTAATTACGGGGTTTTGCGCAGCAGGGCGGCGCGGTTGAGGCGCAGCAGCAGCGCCGGGGGCAGCAGCAGCAGCAGCGAGGCCACGGCCGCCAGGGACGCGTTGGCTTCGCCCACGTAGGCAAACACCTGCACCGTGAGCGTACGCACTTTGCCCACGCTCAGCACGTTGGTCAGCCCGAAATCAAACCAGGCCAGCAGAAAGGTCTGGAACAGGGCCGTGCGCAGCCGCGGCCAGGCCAGGGGCAGCAGTACCTGGTGCAACGCCTGCCCCGGTGTGCAGCCCAGGGTGCGGGCCAGCTGCTCGTACTCGGTGGCCTGCTGCGTCCAGAAGCTGCGCAGCAGCAGCGTGGCAAAGGGCAGGGCCACCAGCAGCAGCCCCAGCAGCACCCCGCCTACCGAGCCCGACAGGTGCAGGCGGATGATAAACGGCTGGATGAGCACGGCCAGCAGCACCGGCGGCAGGGCGTAGGGCAGGTAGCTGGCCACTTCCCAGTGCCGCGCCCAGGCCGAGCGCGCGATGGCCCGCGCCAGCCCGAAGCCCCCGGCCGTGGCCACCACGGCCACCGTGCCGGCCAGCAGCAGGCTGCGGCCCAGGCCAGCCAGCAGGTCGTTGCCGGCCCCCAGCAGGCTGCGCACGGCCGCCAGCGAGTAGGCCGGGGGCAGCGCGGCCGGAAAGCGCCAGTCCTCCCCCACCGCCAGCAGCGCCAGCAGCAGAAAAGGCAAGAAAAACAGCCCGGCCAGCGGGCCCACGAGGAGTTTAGAGCGCATGACGACGGATGGTACGAAGGGCCAGCACCAGCAACATCAGCAGCCCGCCCGCCACCAGGAAGCCGGCCAGGTAGGCGGCCGGCAGCTCGCGCAAATCGAAGCGCTGCAGGCGGGTGGTGAGGTACACGGAGAGCATCTGCGGGTAGGGGCGGCCCAGCAGCAACGGAATATCGTAGGCCCCGAGCGTGGCCACCGTACTCAGCAGCAGCGTGGGGGCGGCCCGGCGCAGCAGCAGCGGCAGGGCCACCCGCCGCCGAAACTGCCCCGCGCTGGCCCCCAGCGTGCGGGTGAGCTGGTAGTAGTCGTCGAGGCGGCTTTCCTGGTAGATGGCCTGAAACAGCAAAGCCAGAAAAGGAAACGTGAGCAGCACATGAGCCAGCACGATGCCCACGCCGGCGGCGTCCTGCACCAGCTCCGGGAAGGTCTCCAGCCGGCTGGTAAGCCCCGCCTGATAGCTCAGGCGCGAGAGCCAGCCGCTCCGGCTCAGCAGCTGAAACAGGTAAAAGGCCAGCACCAGCGCGGGCATCAGCAGCGGCACGTAGAGCAGGCCCAGCAGCGGCCCCCGCCGCAGCGAGGCCTGCGCCCCCAGCACCAGGGCCAGCGCCAGGCCGGTGGACAGGCCCACCGCCACCAGCGCCACCCCGGCGCTGTAGAGCGCGGCGTAGAGCAGGCCCGTATCGTGGCCCAGCGCCCGCCAGTAGCGGCCCGTGAAGCCCGCCGCCAGCGGGCCGGCCAGCCCCACGCTGCCCAGCAGGGCGTAGGCCAGCCCCGCCAGCGGCAGCCCCACCACCAGCAGGCCGTAGCCGCCCAGCAGCAGCTTGGCAAACTCAGGAAGCCGGAACCGCATGGCCTTCGATGATATAAGTGCGAAAATCCTTGAACAGACGGGTCATGTACTCCGGGTCGGGCTCGGGCAGGGCCCGGCCCTGAATGGCGGCGCGCCGGGGGGCGTAGCGCCGCGAGGGCAGCCGCTCGAACTGCTGCCGCTGGCCCACCGGCAGGGCCGCCAGGTTCAGCACCGTGTGGTCGCCCCACACGTCGGGGTCCATCTTTTTGAGCTGGGCTTCGGGCGAAATCAGGAAGTTGATGACCAGCAGGGCCGCCTCCGGGTGCCGGGCCCCGCGCACCACGCCCAGGTAGTGGGAGTTCTGGATGGTGCCCGGCAGGGGCACGTAGGCGCGGGCCGTGGCCGGAAACACCTTCTGGTTGACCTTATTATCCACCTCTGCGTCGTTGTTGGAAAACGTGAAGGCCACCTCGCCGTTGGCAAAGAGCTGGTGCAGCGGGGCCAGCTGCTCGGGGAAGGTCTGGCCCTGCTTCCAGAAGTAGGGCCGGCTGGCGTTAATCACCCGCCACAGCTCGCCCGACCATTGTTTGTACACGGCCTCATCAAACTTGCCCCGGAACAGCGCCGGGTTGCCCGACAAGGCTATCATCCACGATTTGAGCAGGGTCATGCCCGTAAACTCGTTCGGGATGGTGAACTGGCCGGGGTGGGCCCGCAGGTAAGCGGGCAGCTCGGCAAACGAGCGGGGCGGCCGCGCCACCCGCGCCGAGTCGTAGATAACCGTGAACTGCACGTTGCCCCAGGGGCACTCCAGGCCGGCAATGGGCTGCTGAAAATCGGTGTTGATGAACGGGTTCCGCAGGTCCAGCAGCCGGGCGTTGGGCAGCTGGGCCACGAAGGGCCCCAACAGGGCCTCCACCTGCCGCAGCTGGTAGAAGGTTTCGCCGTTTATCCAGACCATATCGGCCTCGCTGGGCTGGCCGGCCTGCTGCTCGGCGGCCAGCGTCTGCACCAGCCCCGCACCCTGGCCGGCCACCAGCGCCAGGTCGATGCCGTAGCGGCGCTGTACCTCCGGCTTCACGTAGGTGTTCATGTACTGGTTGATGAGCGGGTCGCCCTGCCACATCACCATCGTCACCGGCTGGTTGCGGCCCGCGGCTTCAATTTGCGGCCAGGTCTGGGCCAGGATTTGCTGGGGCGTGCGCGGCTGGTCCGATGCGGAGCCGCAGCCGGTGAGCAGGGCGGCGGCGGTCAGGAGTAGAAATGTTTTTTTCATGGAAGATAAAGAACTCAAAGAACGTCATGCTTCATCTGGTGTCCGCTTGTCGAAGCATCTCTACTGCGAGAGTAATCAATACCATTACAACGAAGCGGTAGAGATGCTTCACTACGTTCAGCATGACGTTCTTGGGGTTTCTAAATGACTACAGCGCGTAGCGCAGCCCGAACTGGAACTGGCGCGGCGCGCTGGCGTTGCGCCGGATAATGCCCGAGCCAGCCGCGCCCACCTGAATCTGGTTGCTCTGCGTGGCGTTGTTGGCGTATCCGCTCAGGTTCTGGGTGTTAAGCACGTTGAACACGTCGGCGGTCAGCTCCACGCGGCTGGTTTTCTCGCCGAAGCGCAGCGTGTACTGCGCGCCCACGTCAAACGTTTTGGCCCAGGGCAGGCGGTCGCTGTTGCGGCCTTCGCCGGGAAACCGGTCGGTGTTGCCCTGGTAGGCGGAGCTGAACGAGCTGCCGTCGCCGTTCAGGTCGCTGGTGAGCCCAGTAGCACCCGGACCCAGGGGAAATTTGTAGGCCCCGGCCACCCGGTTCACGGGCTGGCCGCTTTGCAGCAGGGCGGCTACCGTGAGGCGCAAGGCCGATACCGGGTAGTAGCTGCCGATGGCGTTGATAACGTGCGTCCGGTCGTTGATGGAATTGGCGAATTCGGTGCCGTAGTTGTTGCCATCAGCGGCGCGGAAGTTCACGTCCTCGGTGTCGTTTTTCAGGTTCGAAAGCGTGTAGGACACGCGGTAGCCGTACTTGTCCTCGGCGGCATCTTTCTGGATATTGAAGCTGGCCGCCAGGTAGCGCGAGCGGCCCGCCGATTCGGTCACGACCACGTTGCGGGCCACGCCCGTCACCCGCTGCCCGTTGATGACGGCGAAAGAACTGTCAGGCTTGTTGAATCGGCGAATAGTTGTAATCGGTACCGGTCGAGTAGCATCGGCCTGCGTCGTGGTGCGTACCACCACGGCATTCGGGTTCGTCTGCGCGTATTCCGACACGGCATTCACGTTGCGCAGGCGGAACAGGTCGTAGCTGCGGTTGTACATCGCGTCCACGTAGAACAGCGTTTTGCTGCTCACCTGATACTGGTAGCCCAGCGTGGCCTGGTGCGAGTAGGGGTTCTGGTAGCCGTTGGGGTTCAGGAGGCGGCGCTCGCCGCCGAATACCCCGGCCCGCTGGCCCTGCAGACTGGCCGCCGACGGCCCTTGCAGGTAGGCCACGTTGCTGGCGCTGGCTCCCTGGTTGCCGTCAAACGTCACGCGGTCAATATTGGTGTTGGCGGGCAGCGCGCCCACGCGCACCAGCTCGCGGAGCTGGGTTTTGTAGTCGGCCGAGGTGGTGTTCTGCTGCAAGGCGTCGCTGTACACGGTGTACAGAATCTTGTCGTAGAACAGGCCGTAGCCGCCGCGCAGGCTGCTGCGGTCGGTCAGCTGGAGGTTGAAATTGGCGCGGGGCGCGATGTTGTTGCGGTCGCCCTTTTCAGCTCCGCCCTTCGAAAGATTGTCGTAGTCGTAGCGCACGCCCAGGGTCACGTTCAGGCGGTCGGTCACGGCCACCTGGTCTTCCAGGTAGATGTTGTACAGGTTTTGGGTGGTGCCGAACGACTGCGGCCGCAGCTCTACGCCGTAGCTGGTCACTTCCGCACTGGCCGGAATATCGTTGATGCCCAGGCCGGGCCCCAGGTTACGGCCCCGCAGTGCATCGAGCTGCGCCTGGGTTAGCTTCACGGTATAGCTGCCGTTGGGGTTGCCGCCGCCAAAGAGCGAATGCTCGGTGCTGATGATGCCGAAGCCGCCTTTGAAAGTGTTGCGGCCACTCAGCAGCGTAAATTTCTGCTGGGCCTGCCAGGTGCTTTGGTGCGAGTCGAAGAGGTAGCCGGGGTGGCCGAGCACGGCCACCGTTTGCTCGCCGGGGTTCTGCACGTTCACGTCGGGGCTGCTGGGGTTGTCGGCTTTGCCGTAGTTCCAGCGGAAGCGGGCGTACTGCACGTCGGTTTGCGAGGTGAAGCGCTGGCCCACGTACACGTTCTGCGAGGCGATGTTGATGGAGTTGCGGTCCTGGCTGTTGCCAGCCGAGGCAAAGGCCACGCCACCATCCAGCCCGCCGCCCTGGCGCCCAATGTTCACGTAGCCCACGTTGGCCCGCAGCGACGAGCGGAACCGCTCGGTCCAGCGCTGGTCGAGCTTGCCCGAGAGGTAGGTGAAGCGGTTCTGGCCCCGGATGCTGGCGTTCACGCCCAGCTCGGGCGAGGTCAGCAGGTTATCCTTAAAGTCGAAGGTCTGCTCGGCGTTCAGGTAAAAAAACGTCTTGTCTTTCACCAGTGCGCCGCCCACGCCAAAGCCGAACTGCTGGCGCTGGAAGCCACTTTTCACCTGGTTGCCCGAGAGGTCGCGCTGGGCAAATTCCGTCTTGCCGTCGATGCCCGGGCCCGGCCGCGTGAGGTAGAACACCTCCGCCGCGAGGTCGTTGGAACCCGACTTGGTGGTCACGTTCACAATACCGTTGGCCGAGTTGCCGAACTCGGTGGAGAAGTTGTTGGTGAGCACGCTCACGTTCTGGGCAAAGCCCACCGGAATGGCGAAGCGCTGCCCGCCGAGGAAGTTCTCGTTGTTGTCGAGGCCGTCAATCAGGTAGTTGGTATACAGGCCGTTGGCCCCATTGATGCTCACGTTGGGGGCTTCGGAGAAGAAACCCGTGGCCAGCGTCACGTTGGGCAGGCGGTAGAGGGCGCGGGTAATGTCGCGGGCCTCAATCGGAATCTCGCGCAGCTCGCGGGCCGACAGCTCCGACGACACCTCCGCGTTTTGCGTGTTGATGGTGGTGGCATTGTTAGGGGCGCGCACCAGCACGCCGGCCAGCGCCTGGGCGCTCAGCTGGGGCAGCACCAGCGTCACGCTGGGGCTGGAATTGGCGCGCAGCACCAGGTCGGCTTCGCGCACGGCCTGGTACTGGTCGCTTACCATCGTGCTCACGGCGTAGCGGCCGGCCGTGCTCAGGCCCCGGAAGCGGGCCTTGCCCTGGGCATCGGTGGGCAGCGCGGCGCTAAAGCCAATGGCGGCGTTGTCGAGGTGCACCGGCAGGCCCACCACGGGCTTGCGGGCATTGTCCTGCACCGACACCACCAAATCGACCTGGGCCCAGGCCGGCAGGGCGGGCAGCAGCAAGCCTACCACGAGGGCTAAAAGCGGAAAAAATCTGTTCATAAAATCACGGAAAGCAAGCTGAAACGAAACGCGTGGGCCGGCCGGCGCCAACGCGGCTGCCCACGGGCAGGCCCCGTCCGACGCCGGACCGGCAATTCCCGGAAGTTTCAGCAGGCCGGCGGCCCCCGGTGGGGGCGGGCGGCTACGCGGCCCCGCAGGCAGCGGGCCGGTTGCAAACCACGCCGCGCCCCGCGCCGCCCGGCGGTGCGCAGCCGGTGCAGGCCACGCCGCAGCGGCCGGGCCAGGGGCTGCCGCAGCGCCCGCGCCAGCCCGGCCTCGTCGTCGATGTCGGCCAGGGTGGGCAGCTGCTGCACGGCCGCTCCCAGCCGCCGCAGCTGCCGGTGCAGGGCCGCGCCCAGATGCCGGGTCTGCCAGGGCAGCGTCAGCCAGGGCGTGCTTTCAAACAGGGGCCGCGAAAGGCCCAGCAGGTACACACCGCCATCGGTGGCGGGCCCCAGCACCGCGCCGGTGGCCTGCACCGCCGCCACGGCCCGCCGCAGGGTAGCGGCAGTGAGTTGGGGGCAGTCGTTGCCGATGATGAGCAGGTGCTCGTAGCCCCGGGCGAAGGTGGCCCGCACGGCCCCGGCCAGCCGCTCGCCAAACGTAGCCCCTTGCTGCCGGGCCGAGTCTACGCACACGAAGTCGACACCGGCCTGGCGGGCCGTGGCGGTGGCGTGGGCGATGAGGCGGGCGGCCACCGCCGCGTTGTCGGCCCGGCTGCCGTGGCTCAGGAACCGCTTGCGCGCGCCCTCTTCCCCCGCCGAGCGGGTGAAGAGCAAAACGGCAACGCGGGCAGTAGCGGACACGGACAGAGAAAAAGAGACGGGAGAGAAGCCCGGGAATACGTCGTTCCCGGCCAGTTGGCGGGGAGGGCATTAAAGCTATTGTCGTAACTCCGCCCACAACCTTACGCCGTACGGAAAAAAAAAACGTGCGGGTTTGCGCATTGCCTCAACCAGACCAAAAAAATCGGGCCGGGGATGTAAGGGTGCCAACGTGGCCGCGACTATTAGCCCTGGTCACCAGCCGTCTGTTGCCCCGGTATGCTCCTTCTCATTGTTGGCAATGGCAGCACCGGCGTTACGGCCGCCCTCACGCCCCCAGCGTTTCATTTCTTATGGCCCTGACTTCTGCTCCCACTGCTTCCTCCATCCTAGCCCAGAACGACCTTCCCGTCACCGACCCCAGCGGAAAGGCGCCCCTGACGGCCGTAGCGTTGCGTTTGCTGGCGTTGCTCGCGGCGGCATGTGCTCCATGGCCTGCCCCATATTCGCGCCGACTTCCTACGGATATTGAGCCCGGCCGGGAAGCTAAGTCGTTGTGGACCACTCACTTTTTTACGCTGAACACGCTGATTCTATGCTGATACTGGAAATCGGGGTTGTGGGGGTTTACGGGCTCTGCCTGCTGTTTATGCTGGGGTTTAGTTTTTCGCAGTGGCAGCTGACCCGCCTGGCCTGGCGCACCGCCCGGGCGCCTGCGGGGCCGCCACCCGCGCCCGCCGAGTGGCCCACCCTGACCGTGCAGCTGCCGGTGTACAACGAGCGGGCCGTGGTGGAGCGCATCATCGACGCGGCCGCCGCCCTCGACTACCCCGCCCACCGGCTGCACATCCAGGTGCTCGACGACTCCACCGACGAGAGTGTGGCGCTGGCGGCCCGCCGGGTAGCCTTCCACCAGGACCGGGGCGTGCGCATCGACCACGTGCGGCGCCCTACCCGCGTGGGCTACAAAGCCGGGGCCCTGGCCCACGGCCTGACGGAAACCGCTAGTGAGTTCGTGGCCATCTTCGACGCCGACTTCGTGCCCGCGCCCGACTTTCTGCGCCGCACCCTGCCGCACTTCAACGCCCCCAACGTGGGCGTGGTGCAAACCCGCTGGGGCCACCTCAACCAGGACGAGTCGCTGCTCACCCGCCTGCAGGCCTTTGGCCTCAATGCCCACTTTCTGGTCGAGCAGGTAGGCCGGGCCGCCGGAGGGCACTTCCTTAATTTCAACGGCACGGGCGGCGTGTGGCGCCGCGCCTGCATTGAGGATGCGGGCGGCTGGCAGGCCGATACGCTCACCGAAGACCTGGACCTGAGCTACCGCGCCCAGCTGCGGGGCTGGCGCTTCGCGTACCGGCCCGACATTGTGGCACCGGCCGAGCTACCCGCTTATCTCGACGCGCTTAAATCGCAGCAGTACCGTTGGAATAAGGGGGCGGCCGAAACCGCCCGCAAGCACCTGGGCGGGGTGTGGCGCCACCCGCGCCTGTCGCTGGCCACCCGGCTGCACGCCACGTTTCACCTGCTCAACAGCTCGGTGTTCACGGTCATTCTGCTCATGGCCGTGCTCAGCGTGCCGCTGGTGCTGGTGCGGGCGCACCGGCCCGAGCTCAAGCCCCTTTTTCATCTGGCGGCGGTGTTTGTGCTCACGTTTGCGCCCCTCACCTACTACTACCACACCACCTGGCGGCTGGCCGGCGGCCCTGCCACCGGCCGCTGGTTTGCGCCGCAGTTTCTGCTGTTTCTGGCCGTATCGATGGGGCTGGCCCTGCACAACACCCGCGCCGTGGTCCTGGGCTTCCGGGGCAAGGCCACGCCGTTTATCCGCACGCCCAAACAAGGCAGCGGCGGCCGCGTATTACCTGCGGGCGATAAGGAAGCGCGGGCGGTTCCCGCCCGGGGGCCGCTGCCGCTGGCCGAAGGCCTGCTCACGCTTTACTTTGCGGCCGGGCTGGGGGCGGGCTTCTACTACCACGACCCGGGGCTGCTCCCGTTTCACTTATTGCTGGTCGCGGGCCACGGCACCCTCACCTACTACGGGCTGCGCCAGCGCCCGCCGGCCGTCACGGCCCCGACGCTGGCGCCCGTGCTCGCGAGCTAAAGACCGCCAGCTTCCGGTATCCGCCTACCCCTCCTTTACTCCTGGTATGACTTCCTTTTCTCTTCGTCCCG
Organism: Hymenobacter fastidiosus; assembly: GCF_039539565.1. NCBI lineage: Bacteria > Pseudomonadati > Bacteroidota > Cytophagia > Cytophagales > Hymenobacteraceae > Hymenobacter > Hymenobacter fastidiosus. The sequence goes on from NZ_BAABDJ010000038.1 coordinate 85,947, forward strand.
TTGCCCCGCCGGACCTGGCCACGCTGCTGCCCCTGATGGCCGATTTCTACCAGCACTTCGGCTACCCTTACGACCCCGCCGCGCAGCGGGCCGTGGCCGCCGACTTCCTCACCCACCCGGACTGGGGCACGCTGTACTTGCTGGAAGATGGCGGCCAGACCGTAGGCTACGTGGCGCTGACCTACGGCTTTTCGTTTGAGCTGCGGGGCCGCTTCGGCCTGGTCGACGAGCTGTACGTGACCCCGGCGGCCCGCGGCCGGGGCGGGGGGCGCGCCGTGCTGCTGGCCCTCCAGCAGCAGGCCCGGGCCGGGGGGCTGGTGGCCCTGCACCTGCAAACCGAGCCCGGCAACCCCCGCGCCCGGCAGCTCTATGAGTCGCTCGGCTTCGCCGATGACGGGCGCCGCAACCTGACATGGCACCGCTAAGCGGCTTTTCCTTCCCCACCCGCCCCCTCGCCACGGCGGCGGGGCGGATTTTCTCACCTTTGTTACCTTCAATTAATAAATTCGGGTCATTATTTAACTGCTGTCACGCACTAACGAGCTGGTGCGCGTCTCTGACGCGCTGCCCCCTGGCCTGGCGTCTCCCGACGCCCTACCGGGTACGCCCCCATTCGCGCCGTTCAGGGGGCGTTCAATGCCCGAGCCAGCGGCTCGAAGCCCGGCGGCAGCACGTCGCAGACGCGCGCCAGCATCGCACGGCGCAACAGCAGTTGTAGCAGTTTCAGGAACGGTATACCCAGTGTCCGCTGCTCCGGACTGGTCGCCGGGAGCGGATGTTGAACGTCCCGGGCCAACGACGACCGGCCCGACGGCTGGCAGCCGCCGGACCGGCAGCCACACCGTTCGCGAAACCGTTATAATATTATCCCCTATTTTGCAAACATTATAATAATAATAATCATTACCTATTCAGCAGCACATTCTAAAAAAGAGTAAAGGGTCATTTCCATTTTCATTAGAACAAGATTATCAAATCTTAAACCTACCATGCATCAACTTACCAATTGCCCTATTTGTAACGCCACCTCTATTGGTTCTTTTATTAAAACGACGGCTCAGATGCATTCGAATAATGAGCTGTTTAATTTTGATCAATGCGCTGAATGTAAAGTGGCTTTCTTAAATCCGCGGGTACCGTTAGAGCAACTAAAAAAATACTATACTTCTCATTACTTGCCTTACAGAGGAGCAAAAGCGTGGGGTAAGTTTGAAAAACTGGTGGAGAACAGCCAGCACACGTTAGATTTAAAACGGGTAGAGCGGGTGAAAGATGCTTGTGTCATATCATCAAAATCTTTGATCCTGGACGTTGGCTGTGGCAAGCCAAGCTTTTTAAAGGCGTGTCAGCAAGCATTAAATTGCCAAACCATGGGTATTGACTTTAGCGATGAGGGATGGAAAGGACAATCATCTCATTTCGAAGGGCTGGATTTAAAAGTAGCAGAAATCAAAGATCTGCCAAGCAGCCTGCAGCCTGATGTAATTACCATGTGGCATTATTTAGAGCATGATTATACTCCGCTTGAAAATCTTAGTTATCTAAAATCCATCGCGAAACCCTCTACTACCCTCATCATTGAAATTCCCAATTTCGATTCAATGAGCAGAAAAAAATACGGTAGAAACTGGGCAGGTTGGCATACCCCTCGTCATATTTCATTGTTCTCCCCGGATAATGCGGAGCTACTGCTTCAAAAAAGTGGCTGGAAAGTTTCTAAACTACTTACTTATGGAACCATGAATCCTTATTTGCTCTACTGGATGAGTGAGATGGAACAAAAAGGAATCGAGTGGGATAAAAATATGGAGAACAAATTTTTGGGATTTATGCTTGGAATGGTATTATTTACGCCCAAAAAATGGATGGAGAAAAAATCATCTCTAGGAATTATGACAGTAATTGCAACTCCACGGTAGCGTATTTTAAGTAGCAAGTCACAAGCAATAAGTAAGTAGTTTGGAGGAATTGTTTTGTCGTTTTAGAACGTCATACTGAGCTTGTCGAAGCATCTCTACCGCTTCGTTGTCGGAACTGGTGAAGCGGTAGAGATGCTTTGACAAGCTCAGCATGACCGTCTTTTTGTAAAATCAATTTCATCATATTATTAGCAATATTTTATTCAAGAACTTGGCATAGAGACCGTTATTATCCTGCTGCTTATTACGTGCTGTTACGCAGTAGTTGGGGCTGGCGCGCGTCTCTGACGTGCTGCCCCCTGGCCTGGCGTCCCCAGAGGCCCTACCGGGTACGACCCTATTCGCGCCGTTCGGGGGGCGTTCAATACCCGAGCCAGGCGGCAGCGCGTCGCAGACGCGCGCCAGAATTGCACTGCGTAATATCAGTTGTTACTTAATTCTTGCTGCTCACTTAAAAGATTACGTCTTTGTCTTCCCAGGGCCCGGTTGCTATACACGTTGAAATCTGGCAAATAAGTGTCTGAGCTAAATTATTTACTAAATAATTTAGCTCAGACAATCACATTAAGTAGTTAGCCATCATCTTTTAGCTGATAGCCGTTGGCTTTTGTTCAGTAAGTCAGTTAATTGCACGAAACGTAATGTATATTTATTTCGTTTGACTACTTATCAACAATAAATCTATCAGCTAATAGCTCGGTACTTATCTCTCCTTTATACCATTCATCCTTGCGTCTTCTTTTGATGGCTTCTTGATGTTGTTTGCTTTTTTGCTTTTGTAGGCAAACTGTTTTGGTTCCCTGACAAACTGCTGTTACGCAGTCCTTTGCTTGTTTCTCATTGCTTGTTGCTTGTTCGGCTGTTTTAAGTACTCAAGCAAAAGTAACCATCATGCAGAGCATAGCATCTTGTTTGCATCGTTAAACGATTGATTTACGGCCGCAGGCAAGATGCTTCGTCTCTGCTTAATGCGCAGAATGCTCTGCGTGACCGCCTTTTACTCGTTTACTTTTACGCGGCTACTTAGACCGGTTTTCAGTCCATTATTCAACCAGAACCGAAGGACGGCGCAAGCCAAACCAGAAACAAGCAACGAGAAACAACTTGAAGCATCAGTTGCTAAAGGTGCCTGCGTAACAGCAGTGACAAATTCCGTCAACTGGCAGGACAGGGCTTATCAGGGCTCTCATCCATCGGGCTAAAAGAGGGCCTGGTCGGCCGCTGAACCGCCCATTGATGTTGATGGCCAAGCCAGCAGGCCTTATTTTCGCAGGCAGGCCTCTCGCCACGGGATTCGTCAAAAAAACCATAAAATTAAATTGCCGGAATACTAGCTTTGAGGCAAGGAGCCGGCTGGTGCTGACCAAACCTTGTTTTTTCATCCTGGTCTCAGGCTTTTACCCCCCCATGACTCCCGCTTCCTCTTCGCTGCCGGCATCTGCCCCGGAGCCCGCGCTTTGGCTGAGCCGCTACGGCGATGAGCTGTTTCGCTTTGCCCGCCACCGGGTGGCCTCCGCCACGGCGGCCGAGGAGCTGGTGCAGGACACCTTCGTGAGCGCGCTGGGCTTCCTCGCTACTTTCCGGCAGGAAGCCTCGGAGCGCACCTGGCTGTTTATGATTCTACGGCGCCGGCTGGTTGACTATTACCGGCAGCAGGCCCGCAGCCCGCTCGTGCCGCTGCCCGGCGCCGGCGACGAGGCCGGCCACGGCTCACACTTCAAAATCGACGCCCACGTGCACTGGCGCGCCGGCCAGGAGCCCCGCGAATGGGCCCCGGCCGACACCGAGCTCGAGCGCCAGGAACTGGCCCAGCAGCTGCTCTGTTGCCAGGACCAGCTCCCGCCCCAGCAGCAGGCCGTCTTCAATCTGCGCTACGTGCAGGAAGTGTCCAGCGAAGAAATCTGTAAGGACCTGAGCCTCTCCCCGTCCAACTACTGGGTTATCATCCACCGGGCCAGGCTGCAGCTGCGCAGGTGCCTGGAAAAGCACTGGTTTTTGGGCGCTTAACCGCATACTACCTCTATGTCTGCCTTCTTTAACTGCGACGAAGCCACCCTACTCATCGAAAAGCGGGCCGAGCGGCCCCTGTCCCTGGCCCCGCGCCTGAGCTTGTGGTTCCACCTGCTGATGTGCGTTCTGTGCCGGCGCTACGCCCGCCAGACCGCGGTGGTGGCGCAGCTGGCCCGGCGCCTGGGCCGGGGCGACGCCTCGGCCGAAAAGCTCTCGGTCGAGGCCCGCGCCAGGCTGGAGCTGCTGGTGCGCGACGCTGGCTACGGCGGCACAGCGGCTCGGTAGGCGGAGTTGCCCGGATGGACGGGAGCAAATAACTGCTGTTACGCAGTCGGTTTCTGGTTTCTGGTTAGCCGTTTTTGAGCCGTTTTTTGGCCCCAGATTCAACCCGAGCCGAAGGACGACGCCAGCCAAACCAGCAATAAGCAACCACCGACAACCTGATACCCAAGACACCAAAGTTGCCTGCGCAACAGCAGTCAAGAAGTCGGAAAAAGCTGATTGATAGAGTCAGGTTTTGGGCAAATCGGGCCGCAGGGGGGTATCCTGGTTCAGGCCCAGCTCCTGCTGGGCTTCGGGCGACGACCCTTCGGGTGGCACGCCCAGCAGCATACGAGCCGTGCGCCAGCCCAGCTTGGCATCGGCCCACCGGTGGCCGGGAGCCTCGTAGCCGAAGGCGCGGAAGCGGCCGGGCGGCACGGGGCCTTTGGCTTCCACCGCCTGGCGAATGGCTCCGGCCCACTGGTCAAATTGCGCCATGAACTGCTCGTCCCGCACCATGTGCTCGGCCTGGTCTTCCGAGTATTTTTTTCCGTAGCCGGTTTCGCCGTATTGCCAGAGCTGGTCGGGCACTTCCACCCCGCCGTAGCGGCACTGCCACACCAGCGGCGCGTAGGTATCGCGCATGTCCTCAAACGGCTCTTTTTCGGGGTCGAAGTACGGTTTGTGGCGTAGGATTTTGGGGCGGCCCGTTTCGTCGAGCTCGTCGCCGCCGCCGTCGCCGTAGCAGAAGAAGGCGGCGGTGCGGCCTTCCAGGTGGTTCAGGCTCAGCCCCGGCCATTCGGGCTGGTGTTCCAGCCGCATGGCTTTTTCGGGGTCTTTGTGGTCGATGAGGTCTTCCTTGGGGTTGCCGCCGTTCATGCACACCAGCCGGTCAAACAGCAGCTTGAGCACCGAGCTGGGGCCGTACCAGTTTACCGGCCCGACGATGCACCAGGCGTCAGCCTGGTCGAGGCGGCTGTACAGGTCCAGGTTCCACATCAGGTCGGGTTCGAGCAGGCTGTTTTTCTCGTAGCAGTTGCAGGGCCACACGCACAGGGCCATGCTGGTGCTCACGCAGGCGTTGCAGGGCTGAATGCGGGCCCGGCCGTACACGTTGCCCAGGTCTTCGGTGTCGATGTCCCAGGTGGCCGGCAGGCGGTCGGCCAGGCGGTTCATCAGCGTGCGCGCCTTGCTGTCCACGCCGGGGCAGTTGTACTCGCGGCGGTTGGAGCCGGCAAGGAGCAGCACGCGCAGGCGGCGCGGTGCGGCGGGGGGAGCTATCTGGTCGGCTGGGGTGGGCATAGGAGCGGAGGAATGAAGGATGAAGGACGGAAGAGGATATGGCCGGCTAGATGTCCGTTTTGAGCGTGGCCGGGCGGTTGGTTTGCTCAAACAGCTCGCCGTGCGGCACAATGGTGATGTTGCCGTATTCCCGCAGCAGCTGGCGGTAGGCCTCCGCAACGGGCCGGGGCTTCCGGTCCAGGTCGTATAGGCCGCAGGGGTTCACGGTGCCCTCTTTGCGGGCCAGGCCAATGTTCCAGTCAATCTGGTCGATAAGCGAATACCACGTAAAGCCGAGCACGGGCACGCCCGTTTTGCGCATCCTGAGGATGTTGACCCACTGCTTCCAGAGCCAGGTGGGGGCCTCTTCCGCGTCGAAGACGTTGGTTTCGGTGTGCATCACCGGCTTGTGGTAGCGCAGGTAATACTCGTGGGTGATGTTGAACCAGCCCATCACCTCCGAGCTGATGCGTACTTCCCCGCCGGGCAGAATCATGCGTTCGTTCGTTCCATAATAGTCGTTGCCCATAATCTGGTAGCCCGGCGGCTCCCCGGCCATAAACCAGTCGTACTCTTTCTGACTCAGGCCATTTTTGTGCAGGTAGGCACACACGTCGCCGTCGGGGTGGTGGGCGTAGAGCAGGTCCAGCGAGAGGAAGCGCAGCTTATTGCCCAGCTGCACCTCGTGCGTGTGCTCGGCCCGTAGCTCGTGGGTGAACTCGGCCGACTCGCTCTGCACAATCACGCAGTCGGGGCGGTGGCGGGCGATTTGCTGGGTGCCCATAATGCTGGCCGCCACCAGGTGCTTCATGGCGGTCACGAAGGCTTCGTCCGACTTGAGCTGCTCGTTCCAGACGCCATCCTTGGCGCTGAACTTAGCCGTGACGTAAATTTCGTTGATGGGAGTGTAGTAGCGCACCCAGGGGTAGCGCTCGGCCACGGCCCCGCAATAGTCGGCAAAGTGAATGGGCAGTTCCGGGTTCTGGTAGTTGCCCAGCCAGTCGGGCACGCCAAAATGCATCAAATCCAGAATGAGGGTGATGCCCAGCCGGTTGATTTCGTTCATCACTTTATCGGCAAATTCCCAGTCGTACTCGCCGGGCCCCTTATGGATTTTGTAGTAGGGTAATCCGTAGCGCAGCACTTTGAGGCCCATATCCTGCACGAGCTGCAAATCCTTCTGCCAGTGCTCATAGTGGCCACATTCTTCCAGCAAGTCGCGGCGGATTTTGCCGTTGCCAATGGTGGGGTACGAACACTCGATGCCCGTGGCAAACATAAAATTGCCGGCATTGCCACTCGGCAGGCCCCGGCCGGAAGTGCCCCCGGCCCCGCCGTATTCGTCGCCGGCGTAACCGCCGCTGCCGAAGTGCCGTTTGATGTTGGTCAGAAAAGAGTGGGCCATATATTCAGGAAATGGTGGGTGCAGAGGGCCGGGTCAACCTGCCCGTACCAGGGGCAGGAAAATGCCTGCCTGGTCCGCCATAAGCCGGGCTACTTGTTAGTACGGGATACACCAAGGCCGGGGTTGCTGTGAAATGCGGTTTTGTCGCCTCCCGACAATTGGCCTTACAAGGCCATAGCGTTGTTACGGCCGGGGTGCCAGGCTCGGGCCAATTCCGGTATTTGGTGCAGCTTTGTTCGCTGCTTCACATAGCCCCAAGTCATTCCCACCCGCCCATGTCCACTCCCCTCGTCGCGCCCCTGGCCGCCGATGCCAACCCCGAAATCGCGCAGCTGGCCTCTTTCTTCAACGAAACCCTGGGCTTTTGCCCCAACAGCGTGCTCACCATGCAGCACCGGCCGGCCGTGGCCGCCGCCTTCATCGGGCTGAACAAGGCCGTGATGGCCAACCACGGCCGCGTGACCAGCGCCCTGAAGCGGCTCATCGGCTACCTCAGCAGCCACGCGGCGGGCTGCCAGTACTGCCAGGCCCACACCATCCTGGCGGCCGGGCGCTACGGCGCCGCCCAGGAGCAGCTCGACCACATCTGGGAGTTTGCCACCCATCCGGCCTTCAGCCCGGCCGAGCGGGCGGCGCTGGCCTTTACCGTGGCCGCCTCGGCGGTGCCCAACGCCGTGAACGATGCCCTCAGCAACGCCCTGCGGGCTAACTGGAACGAGGGCGAAATCGTGGAAATACTGGGCGTGGTGAGCCTGTTCGGGTTTCTTAATCGCTGGAACGACTCCATGGGCACCACCCTGGAACCGGGCGCCGTGGCCCTGGCCGAGCAGCACCTCGTCCCGCGGGGCTGGTCGCCGGGCAAGCACGCCTGAACCGGGACTTGGTGCGGGGTTCAGGTTAATGGACAGGGCCAACAAGCGGGCGCATTGCCGCCAAAAAAGCGGAGGCGGGCCAGCCAGGCACTGCGCGGCTGCGTAAGCAGGCGGATGGTTACCCGCCGCTTGGTGTTGTCCTCCCTCGCCCTGGCCACTGCGGCCGTGGCCCTGCCAATCTCCCTTTCCGCCATGACTGCTGCTCCCAACCGCCCCAAGCTGCTGATTTTCGACGTCAATGAAACGATGCTCGACCTGAGCAAGCTGCAGAATGCCGTCAACCAGGAATTTAAGTCTGAAACGGCCTTCAAGCAGTGGTTCTCGCTGCTGCTGCAATACTCGCTGGTCGATACCGTGACCGGGAACTACCACAACTTCGGGCAGATTGGCGACGCCGCCCTCGACATGCTGGCCCAGGCCCTGGGCCAGCCGACCCGCCCGGCCGGCCGCAAAAAGGAGCTGCTCACCCTCATCACCGAGCTGCCCCCCCACCCCGACATTATTCCCGGCCTCACGACCCTGCAAAAGGCGGGCTTCCGCCTGGTCACGCTCACCAACTCGCCCCATGCCACGGTGCAGAAGCAGATGGCCTACGCCGGCCTCACCGGCTTTTTTGAGCAGCTGCTCAGCATCGATTCGCTCAAGCGCTACAAGCCCCACCCCGACACCTACCACACCACCTGCGAGCGGCTGAAGGTGGCCCCCGCCCAGACCATGCTGGTGGCCGCCCACGGCTGGGACACGGCCGGGGCGCAGCTGGCGGGCCTGCAGGCCGCGTTCATTGCCCGCCCCGGCCAGCAAACCTACCCGCTGGCCCCCGCGCCCACCCTCAGCGGCCCCACCCTGCCCGACATTGCCCGCCAGCTGCTGGGCTGAGCCGGCCGGGCCAAAAAGCCGGCCGGGCACGGAATGGCTACCTTGCGGCCATGAACAACCGCCTGCTCCTTCCTCTCGCCACGCTCGCGCTGGCCCTGCCCCAGGCCAGCCGCGCCCAGCAAACCCCGGCCCGCACAGCTGCGCCACTGGCCGTGGGCTCGGTGGCTCCAGCCTTCAAGGGGAAGGATGCCGCCGGACGGCCCGTGGAGCTGAAGCAACTGCTGAAAAAGGGGCCGGTGGTGCTCTACTTCTACCGGGGCCAGTGGTGCCCCTACTGCAACAAGCAGCTCAGCCAGCTGCAGGATTCGCTGCAGCTGCTCACGGCCAAGGGGGCGCAGGTGGTGGTGATAACGCCCGAAACCCAGCAGAACATCGGCAAGACCGCGAAAAAGACCAGGGCGGCCTTCCCCATCGTGCAGGACCAGGGTTTTGTCATCATGACGGCCTACCACACGGCCTTCACCGTGGACCCGGCCACCGTGCTCAAGTACAAGGGCTTCGGGGTGGATTTGAAGCAAGCCAACGCTTCGAGCGACGACGTGCTGCCCGTGCCGGCCACCTACGTCATCGGCCGCGACGGCCGCATTAAGTTCACCTACTTCAACCCTGATTACCGCCAGCGCGTGTCGGTACGCCGGGTGGCCGCCGCGCTGTAGCCCCGGCCTTATTGCAGCTTATAGGCCACGTCGAGCGCTGTTTGCAGCAGCGGCGATACTTCCTGGTGCTCTACGATGAGCTTCTGGTTGATGCGGGCCGCCACGGGGTACGGGTACACCTTATCAAAAATCTCGCTGATGCCCATCCCGCTGGTGTTAGCCAGAATTAACTCCTGAATGAGCTCACCCGCGCCGGGGGCCACCATGGCCCCGCCCAGGATGCGGCGCTTGCGACCGGGCAGCGGCAGGGCATTTTTCTCAATAAAGAGCAGCAGCCGCCCGTAGCGGTAGCTGTCCACCACGGCGCGGTCGTCGTCGGCAAAATCCGTCTCCCACCGCTCGTAGGCGGTGCCGCGCTTGTCCAGCTCGGCGGCGTCGAGGCCGAAGTGGGCCACTTCCGGGTCGGTGAAGGTGACCCAGGAGAAGTGGTCGTAGCTGAGCTTTTTCTTGAGGGGCGAAAAGAAGTTGAACAGCAGCAGGCGCACGTGCAGCTCGGCCCCGTGGCTGAATTTGAGCGAGTTGGCCGCGTCGCCGGCCACGAAAATATCGGGGTTGGTGGTTTGCAGGTGCTCATCAAGCTTGATATGGCCTTTCTCGTCCACTTCCACGCCGGCCTTGTCCAGCTCCAGTCCGGCAAAGCTCACGTGCCGCCCGATGGCCACGTACACCACGTCGAAGTCCACCGTAAAGGAGTCGCCGGACTTGGGCTTGACCTGGGCCTGCGAGGCCGAGGTGAAAGATTCCACTTCGGCCTCCAGGTGAATGGTGAGGCCTTCGGCCCGCAGCCGCTCGTCGAGCACGGCCCGGATGGCGGGGTCTTCCTTTTCGAGAATGCTGGCCCCGTGGTGCACAATGGTCACCTGCGCACCCAGTCGCTGCATGGCCTGACCCAGCTCCACGCCGTTGGGGCCGCCGCCGACCACGAGCAGGCGCTTGGGCAGCTCGCGCAGGTCCCACACGCGCTGGTTGTCGTATAGGCGTACCTGCTCCGCGCCGGGCACCTGCAGCTGCTGGGGCCGCGAGCCGGTAGCAATGACAATCTTACGGCCCCGGTAGGTTTTGTCGTTAATCTGCACGTCGTGGTCGCCCACGAAGGTCGGTTCCCCGATTTCCACCGTGATGCCCAGCCCGCGCAGGTACTCGGGGTTTTCGTGGTGGCGGATGACGTCCTGCCGCTCGCGCACGTAGTCCATCACCTTCGCCATATCCGCCGTGCCGCTCACCTGCAGGCCAAACTGCGCCGCCTGCCGGGCCTGGTGCACCTGCCGCGAGGCGTGAATCAGGGCCTTGCTGGGCACGCAGCCGTGGTTGAGGCAGTCGCCGCCTACGTCCTCCGGCGTTTTATCGATGAGCAGCACGCGCTGCTTGATGCGGGCCATGAACAAGCTCAGGCCCAGCCCGGCCGAGCCGGCGCCGAGCACAATTAAATCAAAGTCGCAGGGTGGTTTTTCTTTCGTCATGGGTCAGGGGATAGGGTGGCAAGCGGCCTGCTGGCAGCAGTCTGTTCACGTTGGGGTCTTCCCCGAGCATGGGCGTGTCCACGGTGCCGGGCGAGATACTTTACAGGGAAAGCCCCCCTCAGATTTCAGGGCAATAGCTGCTGCATGGCCGCTTGCACATCTTTTACCGGCATCTTACAGGTCTTGTTCCGGCACACATAAATAAGGGTTCCCTCCTCCACGCCTTTGCTTCCCAGCAAGGGCAGGTTTTCTTCCTTCCCGCCCATAAATAACGCGATGGGCAGGTAATACCGCTGCATTTGGTGGCTTTTTGCAACTGCTTCTTTTTCCATGACGGCTATTTCAAAAGGCCCGTACGCCAACATGCCCAGCAGACTTGCCCAATTGGCATAATACGGCCCGCCTGCCGGAACCTCGCCGGCCACGTGGTTGAGCATGGCCTGGCTCATCTGAAGGTAGGGCGGGTGGTCGTAGTACTCGCCGAGCCGGTACAGCACGTTAGCCATTACGGAATTGGACGCGGGCATCACGTTATCGGTCAGCTCCATTTTCCTCACCACCAGGCCTTCCGCCAGACCAGAGGCATAAAAAAACAGTCCGCTTTTGGCATCCCGAAAGTGCGCAATGGCATAATCGGTTATCACCCGCGCCCTTTTTAGCCACTGGACATCCAGGGTGGCCTGGTAAAGCTGGATGTAGGCCTCGGCCAGCAAGGCGTAATCATCCAGAAAGGCGTCGATGCTTGGTTTTCCATCCTTGTAGTTTCGCCACAGCCGGCCGTCTTTCCGGACCATATTCTTCTCCAGGAACCGGGCATTCTGTAGCGCGGCCTGCAAATAGGCGTCGTCTCCCAACGCCAGGTAAGCGTCGAGGTAGCCCTTCAGCATCAGGGCGTTCCAGGAGGTAAGCACCTTGTCGTCGGTGGAGGGCCGGACCCGTTTGCCGCGTTCTTTCAGCAGTTTCGATTTGGCGTTGGCCAGCAGCTTGTCCCATTGGTCGGCGGTCAAGCCGTTGCGTTGTGCAAATGCCTCTTTGGTACTTTCCCGGTGGAGGATGTTCTGGCCCCGCTCCCAGTTGCCCGCTTTCTTTACCTGATAGTAGTCCCCCACCAGCCGGGCCGGCTTCTCCGCCAGCGCCTGTTGCACTTCTGCCTCTGTCCAGACATAGAATTTCCCCTCTTCGCCCTCACTGTCGGCGTTGAGGGAAGCGTAGAAGCCGCCCTCCGGGCTGGTCATCTCCCGTTGAATAAAGGCCAGCGTTTCCCGTATCACCTCGGCATAAAGCGGGTTTTTGGTGACTTTATAGGCGTGGGCGTACAGGCTGACGAGTTGGCCGTTATCATATAGCGTCTTCTCGAAATGAGGCGCAAACCAGTCGGCATCGGTCGAGTACCGGGCAAAGCCCCCGCCCAGCTGGTCATAAATGCCGCCTTTGGCCATCTCGTCCAGCGTGGTCACCACCGCTGCCAGCGCTTCCTTGTTTCCGGTCAGGTAGTAGTTCTGGAGCACGAACTCCCAGCCCACGGGCAAGGGGAATTTGGGCGCCCGGCTGAACCCGCCTTTTTTGAAATCGATGGAGGACTTCCAGTTCGCGTAAATCCCGCCATAGGCGGCCTTGGTGACATTTTGGGAACTGCCCGGTGAAACCGTAATTACCTCCTGGCCCTGGATGCCTTTCGTGATGGCTTCGGCCTGCTGCACCACCTGCTGGTGCTGGGTTTTATAGGCCGCGGACATTTGCTGCAATACCTGCACCCATTGGTCTTTGGGGAAGTAGGTGCCGGCGTAGAACGGCCGCCCGTCCGGCAGGGCAAAGGCATTGAGGGGCCAGCCGCCGCTGCCGGTTAGCAGCTGGGCGGCACTCATGAACACCTGGTCCACGTCGGGACGCTCTTCCCGGTCGACCTTCACGGCAACAAAGTTTTCGGGTTGTCTGACAATTTTAATGGAGCGGCGCTGCTGACTTACTTTGGGGCATGAATGAGTTGGCCTTTTACACCGACCTGCTGGGCTTGCCTCAGGCGACCCTGACGGGCGTCACGGTCACAAAAACGACCATAGAAATCGCCTGTACCTTGACCGACACGCGGACGCTATGTCCTTCCTGTGGGGTGGAGTGTACGGTGGTCAATGACCGTACCACGCGCCGCGTGCGTGACTTAAATATTTCGGAGCGAGCGGTTTACCTGGTGGTGAGCGTGCGGCAGTTTCGCTGTCCGACCTGTGGCAGTTGCCCGACCGAGCGGCTGCCGTTTGCTGATGCCAACAAAAGCTACACCCACCGGCAAGCCCGGTACGTGTTTGTCTGGTGCCGCAAACAAGCTTACAGCGAAGTGGGGGCCATCGTGGGCATGCACGCCAAAACAGTGGAGCGTCTGGTCCTCGACCAGTGTCGTCAGGTCGAGCAACTGCCCCAGCGTTACGTCGGTCTGCGGCGCCTGGGCATTGATGAGCAAAGCCACCGCAAAGGCAAAAAGCACTTTATCTGCCTGCTCACCAACCTGGACACGGGCACGCTGGTGGATATCTTGCCAGACCGCAAGAAAGAAAGCTTAGTCGCTTATTTCCAACGGCTTGGTCCATCTTTTTGCCAGCAGATAACCGCCGTTAGCTGCGACATCTGGCAGCCGTATCTGGCCGTAGTGGCCACCTGTTTCCCACAGGCCACGCTGGTACTGGACCGGTTTCACGTGGTGAAATTGCTCCATCAGGGCCTGGATAATTTCCGGCGACGCTTGCGCAGAGAGGCCCCGGACGAAGCGGGCTACAAACAGCTCAAATGGCTTCTTTTCAAGCAGTACCACCGCCTGAGTGATGCCGAGCTCGACACCTTGCAGGCCGCCTTTGCCGTGAACGCCGAGTTGAAAACCGCCTATTTTCTGCGCGAAGAGTTTCACCCTATTCTAGACCGGCCGCAAGCAGTGTATGCTACCATTGGCTTATTAGACAGGTGGGCAGCGCGTATCCAGGCACAAAAAATCACCCTCTTCGATTCCTTTATCCGAACGCTTCAGCGCCACAAAGAACCGATTGCCAATTACGTGCTCGACAACTTGTCCAATGCCGTGACGGAGGGACTCAATAACTTAGTCCGTAGTATTCGTCGATGCGCCTTTGGCATGCCTAATTTTCAGCATCTGCGGCTGCGGGTCATGGCTATTTCAGGGCGAACATTAAAATTGTCAGACAACCGGACTTAATACCTCTGACTTCGGCACTCGACCACCTGGACGATGCGTATTACGCCAGTCCACAGGACGCAGAAGCGCAACTCGCAACGTTCCTGGCTACTTTCGGGCAGCCTCGGCGCGGTAGTGGAGGGGGTTAATCAATCCGCTCGTTTGGCTATTCGGACCGTTAGTGTGACCTATTAAAACAGAAAGCACCTATGCCCTTCAACACGCAACCCACGATGGAAAACCAGCAAATCCAGTTGCTGCCGTTGGAAGCAGCTGACTTCGCCGACTTGTACGCGGCGGCCTCCGACCCAAAGATCTGGGAGCAGCACCCCAACAAAGACCGGTGGAAACCCGACGCATTTCGGACGTACTTCGAGGGGGCTATGCAACAAGGGGCGCTGAAGCTGGTGGATAAGGCCACGAATGACATCGCGGGCAGCACCCGTTTCTATGGCTATGACGCGCAGGACGACAGCCTTTTGATTGGCTACACGTTCTATGCCACACGCTACTGGGGCAAAGGATTCAATTTAGGGGTGAAGGCGCTGATGCTGGACTACGCGTTCCAATTCGTTTCCAAGGTTTATTTTCACATTGGCGCGGACAATGTGCGGTCACAAATCGCCATTGGCCGCTTGAAGACGGAAAAAGTTGGCGAGGAGGAAATAGCCTATTTTGGAGAAGCGCCAAAGTTGAATTTTATATATCGGCTAGAGAAAGAAGCGTGGCTCAGTCGCGACTAGTGGTCTACCAACTTAATTTTTAGCAGTTATTTTGGTTAGTTCGGCGTATCGATTCTTCAATTTGACGCGGGCCTTCTCCGTGGTGAAGGACCAGTTGATTTTGACGGCGACGGCATTTCGAATGGCTTGCCAGGCCAGGGCTTCTTGTTCGAGTTGTTGCGGGCAGCCAATGCGGCGGTCCAGACACAGGCGCAGCTTGCCGGTGGCCGGTAACAAGCTGACCAGCAGCTAAACCAGCACCGGGTAGTCGAGCGTCACGTCGCGGAAGAAGTTCTGAATCCGGGTTTCATTCGAGGTGGGCCTGGCGGCATCGTTCAGGTGCTGGGCCACTTCGCAGAATGGCCCGTTGCGGCTCTTTATCAGGCCGATAACGAATTGCGCGATGAACTTTTGCCGCGACAGATGGCCCACCAGGGGCACGTGCTGTAAAACGGTCGTAATTTTGGCGATGAGGCGTTGCTTCACGGGGCAGGAAGGGCTTTGGTGTGTTGGAACCACAAAGGTCGGCCCGCCCCGTTTAAGCCTATAACCCCTCCAAACAAGCAGCAGAAGCCACTGTCTACTCGCAAATAGTTGCTTATCAAATAATTGAAAAATCGTGCGGTAGAGTACCCAGAAACAAATAGCCTTCTGCTTTTAATTCCACCCAAACCCCGCGCCCCAACGCGGGGTTTGCTATTTTTACCCGACCAACCCCATCCATTCCCTTTATCATGACGACGAACATCCTGCTGAAGTCTTCCCGCGCCCTGGGCGCTACACTGGCCCTGAGCGGGCTGCTGCTGGCTTCCGGCGCCCAGGCGCAGATCAACACGCCCCAGCCCAGCCCGAAAAGCACCGTTACCCAGCGCGTCGGCCTCACCGACGTGACCATCACCTACTACCGCCCCAGCATGAAGGGCCGGCCGGTGTTCGGCGACAAAACGCTGGTGCCGTACGGCAAGCGGTGGCGCACGGGCGCTAATGCCACCACCACCATCAAGTTCTCCGACGACGTGACCCTGGAGGGCAAGAAAGTGCCGGCCGGCGAATACGGCCTCTACACCATTCCCAACAAAGCCGAATGGCTGGTGGTGCTCAACAAAAGCACCAAGCAGGGTGCCGACGTAGACGGCTTCAAGGACGACCAGGACGTGGTCCGCTTCTCAGCCAAAACCTACAAGCTGGGCAACAAAGCCGAAACCTTCACCATCGGCTTCTCCGACCTGACCCCGGCCACCGCCAACGTGGATCTGATGTGGGAGCTGACCGGCGCTAAATTCAAAATCGGCACCGAGGTCGATGCGAAAGTAATGGCCCAGATCGACGAGAAAGTAATCAAGGGCACCGCCGCTACGCCCAACGACTACGCCGCCGCCGCCGTGTACTACCTCGACAACGACAAGGATATGAAGCAGGCCCTGACCTGGATTCAGAAGGCTAACGAGAAAGACGCCAAGTTCTGGAACGTGCACACGGAAGCCAAAATCCGCATGAAGATGAAGGACTACAAAGGCGCTACGGCCTCGGCCGAGCAGTCGCGCAAGCTGGCCCTGGAAGGCAAAAATGCCGACTACGTGAAGATGAACGAGGACCTGATGATGGACGCCAAAAAGATGACCAAGTAGCTGTTGTCATTGCCGGGAACGGAGCAATCCGTCCCCCGCAATGACAACAGTTTCTTTTCACCAACAAGCCCCGCCGTATGCATACGGCGGGGCTTGTTGCTTTAACCGGGCGTGACTCGCCTGACCAGACGAATCGAGGCCGCCTGAAGCGCGGAATGCTTTGCTCGCAATAGCCGGGGATCAGGCCACTTCTACCGGCACGGGCCGGGCGGTGATTTTCTGCCTGATAACGGCCAGCACCATCACCAGCGCGCAGCCGAGGATGTTGTACCAGAGGTAGGCAATGTTGGTGGTGGCGAAGAGCACGAAGATGATGGCCTGGGTGAGAATGGCGGCCCAGAATACGGCTTTGCTGCCGATGCTTTTCAGGAAGAAGGCCACCACGAAGATGCCCAGAATGGTGCCGTAGAACAGGGAGCCGAGGATGTTGACGGCCTGAATCAGGTTTTCGAGGCGGGCGGCGAAGGTGGCAAACCCAATGCCCAGCAGCCCCCAGGCAATAGCCGAAATGCGCGACACGCGCACGTAATGCTCGCCCGTGTGCTGGGGCCGGGTGGGCTTATACAGGTCGATGACGGTGGTGCTGGCCAGGGCGTTGAGGCCGGCGGCGGCTGAGCTCATGGCGGCGCTCAGCACCACGGCAATCAGCAGCCCCACCAGGCCGGAAGGCATGTAGCGCAGCACGAAGGACAGAAAAACGTAGTCGGTATCCTTGGCTTCGGTAGCGGGGGCCGCCTGCTTGAGCAGCGCCTGCGCTTCGGCCCGCAGCCCCCGGGTAGCGGCCTGAGTGGTTTGCAGCCGGGTTTGGGCGGCCGCTACCTGCTCGGCCGCCGCGGGGTTGCGGAGGGCTGCTACCAGCTGATCGGTAGCGGTACGCTGGGCCGCGAAGAGCGTGGTCTGGCGCTGCTCCAGCTCCCGCAGCCGGGGACCAAACTTCGGGCTCCGGGCCACCTTGTCGTGCACGGGCCGGTTGAAGGTGATGGGCGGCTGGTTGAACTGGTAGAACACGAACAGCAGCACCCCGATCAGCAGGATGCCGAACTGCATGGGCACTTTCACCAGCCCGTTCATCAGCAGGCCCAGGCGGCTTTCGGTGATGCTCTGCCCCGAGAGGTAGCGCTGCACCTGGCTCTGGTCGGTGCCGAAGTACGACAGGGCCAGGAACAAGCCACCGGTGAGGCCGGTCCAGACGTTGTAGCGGTCCTGGGGGTCGAAGTGGAAGTCGACCAGGTTCATCTTGCCGTGGTAGCCGGCCACCTGCACGGCTTCGCGGAAGCCGATGCCCTCGGGCAGATAATGCACCAGCAGGTAGCCCGCCGTGACCATGCCCACGAAGATAACGGCCACCTGCCACTGCTGGGTGACGGCCACGGCCCGGGTGCCGCCGGCCACGGTGTAGCTGATCATCAGCCCGCCGATCAGCCAGACGGTGAGGTTGATGTTCCAGCCCAGAATGGCCGACAGCACCAGCGCGGGCGCGTACAGCGACAGGCCATTGCTCAGGCCGCGCTGCACCAGGAACAGCACCGCAGCCAGGGTGCGGGTGCGGCGGTCGAAGCGGGTTTCGAGGTATTCATAGGCCGTGAAGACGCGCAGACGGTGGTAGATGGGCACGACTACGGCGGCAATCAGCACCATGGCCAGGGGCAGGCCGAAGTAGAACTGAATGAAGCGCATGCCGTCGTCGTAGGCCTGGCCGGGGGTGCTGAGGAAGGTGATGGCCGAGGCTTGGGTGGCAATGATGCTCAGCCCGATGCCCCACCAGCGCGCCTGGCGGTTGCCGAGCAGGTAGGCGTCCAGGTCGCGGCTGCCGCGGGTGCGCCAGGTGCCGTAGCCGACGATGAAGAGCAGGGTGCCGCCCAGCACCAGCCAATCGAGCCGGCTCACGCGAAGTAGCGGGTTAGCAGGGTAAAAAATACCAGCTCCGCCGCCAGCACGCCCAGCACCAGCGCGTACCAGGCCCGCCAGGACGGCAGCAGCGGCGGCTTTTCAGTTTCGGGAGGAGTGGGCACGGGCGGGGGGGAAAGGGTGGATAAAGCGAGAGATGGGGTAGTCTGGGTAGGCAGGTGGTGCCACGACTTTTTGGTCGTGGCACCACTATCGTTGAACAACCGACGGGCAGCGGCCCGCAGGGCAAAGGCAGGCGTAGTCGCTCGCACGTTGCAGCGACCGGCTCAACGATAGTGGTACCACGACCGGGCTTGGTAGAGCAGTCCGTTCCGGGGTTTACCACGACCGGCTCAACGATAGTGGTACCACGACTAAAAAAAGTCGTGGCACCACTCCCAGCGGCGGCGGCACCCACGCCGGGCTTATTTGCCCAGCGAAATCATGTTGGTGAGCAGGCGGTAGGCCCCCGGAACGCCGGCGGGCAGCTCGCGGAAGAAGCTCAGGCCGGTGTAAATGTAGTGGCCCTTGCCGTAGTCGGCTACCAGAATAGCGCTTTCCTTGGGCTTCTCGCCGGGGTCCTGGCTGCTGATGATGGTCTGGTACTTCGGGTCCCAGGTGCTGGGGTAGTAGAGACCCTGCTCCTGCTGCCAGCCTTCGAAGTCCTGGGGCGTAATCTTGTTGGGCGTGTTCAGCAGCGGATGCTGGGGCTGGAGGAAAGTCACGGGGGCATTTTCCACCGTCACCCGGTCGTTGCTCAGCTTCATAGGGTACGGGCCAATTTCGGGCAGCACGGTGCCGCGGGCCACGGTGTACTGCACGATGAGGTTGCCCCCGTTTTCGACGTACCGGAGCAGGCCGGACTGGAGAGTCTTGAGCCGGTCGAGGGTATTGTAGGCGCGGATGCCGAGCAGCACGGCGTCGAAACGATGCAGGTTGTCGGCGCTGATATCCTCGGGCTTGAGCAGCGTCACGGAGTAGCCGAGCTGGCGCAGGGCCTCGGGCACCTCGTCGCCGGCCCCCATGAGGTAGCCGAGCTGCTGGCCTTTGCGCTTCACGTCCAGCTTCACCAGCGGGGCCACGGCTTCGGGAAATAGAATCTGCGTCGGGATATGGTTGTACTGGATGGCCTGGTAGCCGCGCGAATACGCCTGGCCGCCGACGGTGGCGGTGGCGCGCAGGGCCGCTTTGCCGGCCGCCGCGCCGGGACCGGGCTGCACCCGGAACTGCACGGTCTGCTCGGCGTCTTTGGCCGCAATATCGAAGGGAATGGCCGCGGGCTCGGCTTTCCAGCCGGCGGGCAGGGTGAGGGCCACGGTGCCCTTTACCCCGGCCTTCCCGGCCCGCAGCGTCACGGGGACGGTTTTGGGCTGGTTATCGGCGAAGACGTAAGCCTGGCCGCCAATGTTCACGGCCACGGGCGGCACCACCGTGAGCG
This sequence comes from Hymenobacter fastidiosus, assembly GCF_039539565.1. Taxonomy (NCBI): domain Bacteria; kingdom Pseudomonadati; phylum Bacteroidota; class Cytophagia; order Cytophagales; family Hymenobacteraceae; genus Hymenobacter; species Hymenobacter fastidiosus. The sequence continues at coordinate 105,540 of NZ_BAABDJ010000038.1, forward strand.
GGCGGTACTTTTCGCCTTCTACCGCGTCGGTGCTTTTGTACTGGACGGGGATAGTTATGTCGAACTCAACATCAGCTACATTTATTCGGATGCGGCATTTGACCGAAAGGGCAGATGGATTCTCTGGTTGCCCGATAAGAGTTTGTTGATTGAATGTTACTGGCTTCGTTTTACCAGGTGCTTGATACAAAGTCACATTATCGGGCACGCTGTACATGCCGGGGCTGCTTGCATTAATTAGCCAATAAGGCTGTGATAAAGCAGCATTGCCAGGAAGCTTAATGGCCAGCGCCGTAGCTGTGACTATATTCGGCACCAGAGTTCTTGGCCCTACCGTATCTACGAGCCCCACTACACTCAAATGCTCTATAGAGACAGTTGTTTTCGAACGGCTGACGGCCTCAACTGTTATTGTCATAGGCTGACCTAGTGTCACCGCAGCCATATTGGCGCGAGCTTCCAAGTAGAGCCCTAGGCTGCTATGTAGCAACTGTTCCGTTTCGACCAGCTTCTCTTTGGCCCATAAATTACCTCCTGACATCTTCTCCAGCGCCGCCCTAACCTTCAGCAGCCTCGCTACACTCGCACTCGGGTTACCCGCGTCATACTTCCGAATCACCTCGTCTACCAGCTTGCCCACGGCCACGCCGCCGGGCACCCGGTTCCAGCTCATATCCACGCCTTCGAACGGGTCAGTGGTGGCCTTCTCCCCTTTCACCAGCTGCAAATATTCCAGCGCCTCACCCCGGGTAGCGGCCGAGCCGAAGCCCTGGCTTTTGTGCTGGGAGCGGCTGCGGGCGGCTATTTCGCCGTACGACTGCCCCAGCAGCGGATTGTAGCCGCCGGCATCGAGCCGGAGGTAGCCGTCCATCGAGTCGCCGGGCTTCACGAAGAAGGAGCCGGTGTTCCAGAACAGGCGCTTAGGCTGCCAGGGCTGCACGTACCGGAGCTGCTCGGGGAAGCGCTTGGGGTCGCCGGCGGCGGCGAAGGCTTCGGCGGCCAGGATGGCGGAGGCGGTGTGGTGGCCGTGGCCGGCGCGGGCGTCGGGCGGGAAGCGGGTGATGAGCACGTCGGGGCGGCGCTGCCGGATGGTCCAGACCATGTCGGCCAGCACCTGCTCCTTATCCCAGATGGTGAAGGTTTCCTCCGCGGTTTTGCTGAAGCCGAAGTCGTTGGCGCGGGTGAAGAACTGCCGGCCGCCATCAATGCGGCGGGCCGCCAGCAGTTCCTGGGTGCGGATGACGCCGAGCTGCTCGCGCAGCTCCGGGCCAATGAGGTTCTGGCCGCCGTCGCCGCGGGTGCAGCTCAGGTAGCCGGTTTCCAGCAGCCGGCCGTTGGCCAGATAAGCAATCAGGCGGGTGTTTTCGTCGTCGGGGTGGGCGGCAATATAGAGCACCGAGCCCAGCACGTTAAGCTTTTTCAGCCCCAGCAGAATTTCCGACGAAGTATAGGTTTTGGGGGCCTGGGCGTGGGCTACGCCAAGTAGGAATGAGCAATTAACAAGCAGCAGCAAAGCCGGCACAGCGGCGCGGAAACGGGGGAAGGGCATTCGGCTAAATAGATGGAATGGCGGGCAAGAGCGCAAAGATACCGGCCTCTACCGGAGGGAACAGTTAAACCGGCTGGGTAGCCGGCAATGTCGGCAGAGCCAGCCAGATATGGTGGCTGAAGTCAGTGACATCAGCCGCAAAGCAAGAGGATAGTTGGTCACCGGTATAGATGATCAATGTATTACTAAATAGGTTTAGTTATATTTTAAATTATATAAGTACAACAGCTGCTGCACTTTATGTAACGATTTAAATTTATTATATTGTTTTGCTTACATCAACTTAACCAACATTCATCATGAGAACTCCTACCTATTTCCTGTCCTGCTGCATGTTAGTCTGCGCGTTCCTGCTGGAAGCAGCGCCCTGCCAGGCCCAGTACCAGACTCCGACGCTAAACGGCGAAATCGGACCCAACGAGTACGGTAACGCCCAAAACCAGGTATCCAACACTTTCGTCTGGTACATGACCTGGGACGCCAACTATCTGTACGTAGCCGTAACGGGCAATAAGCTTACCCTGCCAGCCGCGCTGTTTTTTGATACCGACCCTGCCCTGCCCGCCAACACCGGGGCGGGCACCCTGAACAGCATCGCCTACACCAACGGCACCCAGCAGGCCAGCATTGCGCCCCCCTTCCGGGCTGACCGCGCTTTTTTCATCGATAACAGCACGTTGAGCTACTACACCGTCAGCGCCGGCGTCTGGACGAGCCCAACTACCATTCTGGCGTCACTCCCGAACCCGGTCGGGAATCCGGCCATTGCCGACCTGGTGACCAAAACCGTGGGCAGCACCAGCGTGCGGGAGCTGCGGATTGCCCGTACAGCGCTGAATCTGTCAGCCACCACCCCATTCAACTGGCTGGGCTACGTTATCTACTCCCCCACCGGCAAACTGGATGAAACCGAGGGCAGTGTCCCCCTCAGCAATAAGGGCGGCTACCTGGGCACCTCCACAGCCGACCGGTACGCGCCCTACTACTATACCGTTTCCAGTTCGGATGACGGGGTTAACGCGACCAAGCCCTTCAGCCAGACCAGCTATATGGCTCCCGGCAGTACGCTGCCCGCCAGCATAGATCTGGCTGCTTTTACCGCCTTCGATTTTGTGCTGAGCTCACCCAATATGACCGTGCGCAGCGTCGGCAACTGGATGATCAACGGATCCATGATGGTCAATGAGGGCACCGTGGACATGGGTGCCAGCGGGGGCAACGTAACGGTGAAGCGTAACTTCATAGTGGGCAGCGCCGGTACCTTCAATCACTCTACCAGCAGCTCCAACCTGACGGTTGGCGGTAATTTCAGCGTAGCCGGCACTTTTCTGCCCGGCACGGGGCGCGTCACGCTGGACGGCACCGGCCCCCAGCAGCTGGCCAGCGGCACGTACTACGACCTGTTTATTCCCGGAACCAACACTAAGACCATGACCGGCGACATCACCGTGCTGTCGTCGCTGAATCTGACCGGCGGCCTGCTTGAAACCGGCAGCAGCAAAGTAGTACTGGCGGCGGCCCCCGACGTACCGGGCAATATTGTGCTGCGCGAAACCGGCACCGGCTACGTGCGCGGCAGGGTAGAAGCAGCCGGCAACGTGACGGGGCCGAACAACTACCAATTCAGCGGTATCGGCCTCACGCTGGCGCCCAGAGTAAACTCCCAGGTTCTGGGCGCAACGGTCGTTACGCGCCTGACGGGCGGCTACAAAACCGGCGCTGCTTTCGGCCCGCTCAACAATCAACTGAGTCAGAGCATCCTGCGGCAGTTTTTGGTGGTGCCCACTGCCACCACCGGGCTCAACTACAGGCTCATCTTTAACTACCACGACACGGCACCTAACGAGCTTAGCTACTCCTACGTGGATAACAACGGCCCGCAAACCTACGTCATCAACGAGAACACCCTGGAGCTGTTTCGCACCACCGACCCCAACAGCGGCAGCTGGCAGCGTCTGCGGGCCACTACCCGCGACGCGGCGATGAATACTGTCACCGTAACGGGAATAACTGACTTTACCAACGGAAACTTCTTTACCCTGGCCGACCAGGCCAAGCCCCTGCCCGTCACGCTGACCAGGTTTGCCCTCAAGGCGCTACCGACCGGTGTGCAGGTGAACTGGGCCACGGCCACCGAGACGTTTAGCCAGGGCTTTGCCGTAGAGCGCCGCAGTAGCGTCAGCGACGTCTGGCAGGAGCTCAAATTTGTACTCAGTAAGGGTTCCACCAGCCAGGGTGCCACCTACTCCTACCTGGACGCCTCGGTGACGCCGGGCCTCTGGTACTACCGCCTGCGCCAGCGCGATACCGACGGCACCGAAACCACCTTGCCCACTTCCGCCATTAAGCTCAGGGAGGCCGGAGCGAGTTTAGCCCTGCTGGCCCGGCCCATACCGGCCCACGAACAGCTTACCATTGATGGCCTGATCCCCGGCCAGCCGCTGGTGGTGATTGATGCGGTGGGCCGGCTGGTGTTGCAGTACCTCCCCGAAACGGCTTCGGCTACCTTGAGCGTGGCCGGACTGCCGCCGGGCTTGTACACCGCGCGCACGCTGAACGGCACCAAGTCCCTTTCCCTGCACTTTATCAAGGAGTGAAGCAGCCGACGCACCAGTACTTTTCCGCATTATACTCGTCGCGTAGTAGGGAGCGGGGCTGGCCCCCGCTCCCTACTACCTTTTCGCGAACCACTGCGTGAGGAGTATAAGAAGAAACAGGTAGCAGTAGAGTTCGTTGCCGCGGGAACATATAGCGGGCTCCGGATGGTTGGTGGGCAACAAACCGGCGGGTGGGGCAACGGTTTCGGCCGGATGCCGTCTGTGCCTTACCTTCCGTGCCTATTCTGACCTCTGACTATCCCTGCATGAGCGTATTTCCCCGGCCGTTTCCGGCCCTGCTTGGTCTGGCCCTGTTGCCGGCCACCTCGTTGTTTGCCCAAAGCGTCAACACCCCGACCCCGGCCAAAGTGGTGCAGTGGACCCATCTCGACCCCCAGAAGGACAACACGATGGGCATCAGTACCCAGCGCACCTACGACGAGCTGCTGAAAAACCGGATTCCCACCCCCGTTATCGTGGCCGTCATCGACGCCGGCGTCGACACCACCCACGAAGACCTGAAGCGGGTGCTCTGGAAAAACCCCGGCGAAATCGTCGGTAACGGCATCGACGACGACAAGAACGGCTACGTGGACGACGTGCACGGCTGGAACTTCCTGGGCAACCGCCAAGGCCAGAACATCGATGTGGACCTGTATGAGGAAACGCGGCTGGTGGCCCGGCTCAAACCGCTCTACGAGGGCAAAACCCGCACCTCGGTACCGGCGGCCAGGCGCGCCGAGTACGACCTCTACCAGAAGGTGAAGAAGGATTTCGCCATCAAGGTGAAGGAGGAAAATGAGCAATACATGGAATTGGCCCCGCTGGCCGGGCAGCTCGAGGGCATCAACGAGCAGCTCAAGCAGGCGCTGGGCGTGGCCAGGATTGATACCGCCGTGCTGCGCAACCCGCCGGGCGCCAGCACCAATCCGCAGCTGCTCCAGCTTACCTCCCAGCTCTACGCCAGCCTGAAATCCTCGGGCCTGCCCGATCTGGACGCCGTGGTAGCTCAAGTGAAAACCGGGGCCACCGAAACCAAAAAGCACCTCGACTACTCCCTGAACCTCGACTTCAAGCCCCGCGCTATCATCGGCGACGACGAGGACGACACCCGGGACCACAACTACGGCAACGCCGACATCACCGGTCCCGATGCGCTGCACGGCACTCACGTGGCCGGTATCATTGCTGCCGACCGGTCCAATACCATCGGCATTGATGGCGTGGCCGGGCCGCTGGTCCGCATCATGGGCGTGCGGGCCGTGCCCAACGGCGACGAGCACGACAAGGACGTGGCCAACGCCATCCGCTACGCCGTCGACAACGGCGCCAGCATCATCAACATGAGCTTCGGCAAGTACTACTCGCCCCAGCGGGCGGCCGTGGATGCCGCCATCCGCTACGCCGAGGCCAAAGGGGTGCTGCTGGTGCACGCGGCCGGCAACGAGTCGAAGAACGTGGACGCCGTAGTGCACTATCCGGCCCCGGTACCGACGACGGGAACAGCCTATCCCCATTTCCTGACTATCGGGGCTTCGGGCAGCACCAACGACGCCGAGCTGACGGCTAATTTCTCCAACTTCGGCCAGCGCGTCGACGTATTCGCGCCCGGCGTGGGCATCTACTCCACCATGCCCGGCAGTACTTACGGCAACGAAAGTGGGACCAGCATGGCCGCTCCCACCGTGGCGGGTATGGCGGCGGTGCTCAAATCCTACTTCCCCCAGCTCACCGCCGCCGACCTGAAGCGGATCATCATGCAGTCGGCCGCCCCGGTCCATACTCAGGTGGCCCGGCCCAGTGATAAGAAGAAAGTGGACTTCACCACTCTTTCCAGCACGGGCGGCGTGGTGAACCTGTACCGGGCCGTAGAGCTGGCTACCCGGCAAACCGCGGCGAAAGGCGGGGGCGCCAGCTCCGCCGGGGGCCGTTAAGAGGTAGCTGGGTCCGGGTGCCGCCTAGTGGTACCGCGAAGTTTTACTTCGCGGTACGGCATCTGCTGACTGCAAAACCGCGCCAGACTGTAGACCTGTTCCCAAATACTACAAAGGAGGCGTTATGCCTCGACTTCGCTACGCTTAGCATGACGTCCTGTTTTTTTGGGCTGTTTTGATAGTTGGGAACAGGTTTATAAGGTCGGCGTGAGGGCCGTAGATAAAGAAATTTTCGCCCCCTTTGCCCCCGGTCCGTTACCGCGCGGCGGGGCTGCTTACCTTTGTGCCATGGCTGCACCCCTGACTCTCTCCGACTTATATATTTATCCCGTCAAATCGTTGGGCGGCATTCGGGTAACGGAAGCGGTGGTGGAGCCCCGGGGCCTGCGCCACGACCGGCGCTGGCTGATTGTGGATGAGCGCAACCAGTTCATGACCCAGCGCCAGACGGCCGCCATGGCCCACTTGCAAGTCGCGCCGGCCCACAACGGCTTCCTGCTCACCCACGCCGCCCGGCCCGGGCTGCTGCCCTTGTACGTGCCGTTTGAAGCAACGCCGGACCACACGCTATTCGTCACCATCTGGGACGATATGGTCTTCGCCTGGCGCGGCACCCCCGCCGCCGATGAGTGGCTCACCGAAGCCCTGGACCGCCCCTGTAAGCTGGTATACATGTCGGACATGGTGGTGCGCGCTACCGACGGCGGCGCAGCTGATGGCGACGTGAGCTTCGCCGATGCCTACCCGTTTCTGGTTATCGGCCAGGCTTCGCTCGACGACCTGAATACGCGGCTGGCCACCCCGGTGCCCATGAACCGCTTCCGCCCGAATCTGGTATTCACGGGCGGCACCGCCTACGAGGAGGAGTCGTGGCGTGATTTCACCGTCAGCGGCCAGCCCTTTCTCGGGGTGCGCCCCTGCGGCCGGTGCGTGGTAACCACCATCGATCAGCAGACCACCGAAAAAAGTCCGGAACCGCTGCGCACCCTGGCCACCTACCGGACTCAGGACCACAAGGTGATGTTCGGCCAGAACGTAACCGGCCCCGGGCACGGCCTTATCCGGGTAGGCGATACGCTGGAAATAGCCAGCCGTAAGCCGGCCCTGGTCACCCCGTAAACAGGGTAGCCGACAAGCACTACGGGCCAGAAAATAATTACCGACCATTTGCCGGCTGCCTTTTGCGCATACCATAAATTCATGGTATTTTTGAATTACTATAGAACATATATAAGTATACCAACCCTTGATTCTCCTGTCTTTTTACTGACGACCTGGGGGAAATGCCTGCCTTGCCTGTCCTGTTTCCGCCTTACCTGCCTTTTGCCCATGCGTCTTCTGTTTTCTTTTGCCTGGGTCCTGCTGGTTATCAGCAGCCTGGGGGTTTTTCGGCCGCAGCCGCTGTATGCTTCTACCCCGGTGGCTCAGCTGCACGCGCCCTGGAACGCGCTGCTGACCAAGTACGTAACCCGCGATGGTCACGTAGATTACTCCGGTTTCCTCGACGATGAAGACCAGGTGGACGCCTACCTGCAGACCATCCGCAAGACGCCGCCGGACGAGCAGCGCTGGAGCCGCAACGAGCAGCAGGCGTACTGGCTCAACGTGTACAACGCGGCTACGGTGTACCTGGTGCTGCAGTATTATCCGGTGGCCAGCATGAACGAAATCAAGGTAAAGACCCTGAAAGGCTACAAATCAGCCTGGGAGGCTTCTATTGTAACGGTGGGAACCAGGGAGTATTCGCTCAACGAGATTGAGCGGGAAATACTACGCACCAAGTTTCAGGATCCGCGGGTGCATTTTGCCCTGGTCTGCGCCGCCGCAACCAGCCCCCCGCTGCTCAACGAAGCCTACGACGGCACCCGCCTCGACCAGCAGCTCGATGGCCAGGTGCAGCGCTTTCTCAACATGCCCCGGTTCAACCAGCTGGCCCCGGACCACATTCGTCTCTCCAGCATCTTCGACTGGTATGCGGCGGAGTTTGGCGAGGGCGAAAAGCTGGTTGCCTGGTTGAATCGCTACACTACGGTGCCGATTGCTGCTACTGCCACGGTAGAATTCCTGTCCTTCGACTGGGCTCTGAACAACCGGTCGCGGCAAGCCGAAAATCAGGCCTTGCAGCGCTAAGCACCCTATGAGTAGTAGAAAAGCTCCGTTCCGGTTATAGGGTCGGAGCTTTTTTTGAGGCTGGCCGGTTTACCCCCGACCACGCTTACGCCGGTTTTATTCGCTCTATGGACCTGAAATTTCTGCTTGATTTTCTGCGCGACCTCGCCGCCAACAACCGCAAAGCCTGGATGGATGAGCACCGGGCCGACTATCACCGCGCCCGGAGCATTTTCAGTACCCTGATTCAGGCCGTGCTGGCCGAAACCCAGCGCTTCGAGCCCACCCTGCTCGGGCTCACGGTGCCCGAAACCCTGTTTCGGATCAACAAGAACGACCGGTTTCAGCAGAGTCAGGAGCCGTACAAGCGGCGCCTGGGCGCCAGCCTCACCCAGGGTGGCCGGCACGCGCCGCGGGCCGGCTATTTCCTGGCTCTGGAGCCCGGGGGCGAAACCTGGGTAGGGGCCGGCAAATGGCACCCCGAGCCTGCCGCCCTGGCCCGCATCCGCCAGGAAATTCACTACAATGCGCCCGCCTTTCACCGGATCCGGGAAACGGCCGATTTTCAGCAACAGTTTCCCGATGGCTTTGATGGTGACCGGTTGCAGCGCCCACCCAAAGGCTACGACAAAACTGACCCCGACCTGGAATGGCTCAGGCTCAAGGATTTTGTCGTTACCCGCTCCTTCACCGATGCCGAAGTGCTGCGTCCTGATTTCGTAGCCCGCATCACCGAATCGTTTCGGGCCGCTCAGCCACTGGTCCGGTTTCTGAATGAGGCCATGGCAGAATAAGCAGGTCGGCCGGTCACCGCGCGCGCAGCAACCCCTGCTCCAACGTGCGGCTGAGCTCGTAACAACTGAAAGCCCCGACGCGACGCCGCATCAGGGCTTTCTACCGGCAACCACGCTTTGCTCGCTGCCCAGCACGATCAGGAGGCTGTGCTGGCAACCGGCATTCACCCAATCACCTAAAACAGACCGAACAGCGTGCTGTTGATTTTCTCGATGATAGTGCCCAGATCTTCCGGGTTGTTCACGTAGTCGAGGTGGTTTACGTCCACGATCAGCAGCTTACCATATTTGTAGTTGCTGATCCAGCGCTCGTAGTTTTCGTTGAGGTTTTTGAGATACTCAATCTTGATGTTGTTCTCGTAGTCGCGGTTGCGCTTATCGATCTGCTGAATGAGCTTGGGTAAGTCCGCACGCAGATAGAGCAGCAGATCCGGCGCATCCACCATGCTGATCATCGACTCGAACAGGTTCAGGTAGTTCTGATGGTCCCGTTCGCTCATCAGGCCGGAATCGTGCAGGTTGGCGGCGAAGATGTGGGCATCCTCGTAGATCGTGCGGTCCTGAATCACGCCCTTGCTGGCCTGCTGCAGCTTTTTGATCTGCTGGGTCTGGCGGAAGCGGCTGTTGAGGAAATAGACCTGCAGGTGGAAGGCCCAGCGCGGCATGTCGTCGTAGAAATCCTTCAGGTAAGGATTGTGGTCTACGTCTTCCAGAAAAACTTCCCAGTTGAAGTGGTGGGCCAGCTTGTTGGCCAAAGTGGTTTTGCCGGCGCCAATGTTGCCAACGATTGCAATATGCATGTGCGGGGTGCGGGGAGAACGAAACGAAAAAAGGGCCTGCAAAAGTAACGGAAACCACCGGAACGCCGCCGGCTTAAAAATCCGGCCCTGCCGGGCAGGTTATGGTTGACCCAGGCTTGACCGAGGAGCTTAAATTCGGTAATTTAACTAGCCTGAACGCCTGGCGGGCAGGCTGGTTTTTTCCTCCTGGCCGGTTTCGTAGCTTACCGCCTCACCCCGTGCCGCCCGAAGCAACGCCCGGACGCTTTTCAAGCCTTCTTTTTCCGCTGCTTATGGCTGCCCTCTCTTCTTCCTACACTGATCTGCAGTCCGTCCATGATGCGCACGGCCGACTGATTGCGTCGTTTCGCCATTACTCTGACGAACAACTACTTTACGTTCACTGGACCGGTAACCTAACGGGCGAAGAAGTGATCCGGGTGGCAAAGGTTGCGGGAGCTATTCAGCAAGCGCTGCACTGTCCGCTGCTGCTCAACGATAAGACCGATGCCACCGGCGACTGGTCGGAAGCCCTGCCGTGGCTGGAGTACGAGTGGCTGCCCCTGGCTATTGAGGCAGGACTCCGGGCCTTCGCCTACGTTTTCTCCCCCGATATGCGCAACCAGTCCATCAGCCTGGAATTTGCCGAACGCGTGTCGCAGCAGATGCCGATTCAGCTGTTCTACGACGTGGACACGGCGTGGCAATGGCTGCGCCGTCAGCACGCGGCCGCCTGAGCGGGCAGCCGGCTGACGGCGCAGGAAAACCGCTGGCGGCAGAATTTTACCACCCCAAGCGCTATTTGTCGCTCATGGCCTCTTTCACGTCCCGGGCTTTTTCCAGCGTCCGGAACTCGGTCTGCAGGGAGCGCACGCGCAACCGGTCATCGAGTGAAAGCTGCTCGCGCACCTGCTCGTAGCGCCCATTCAGGCGGCTGAGCACGGTGCTGGCGGCGCTCCAGTCGGCCGGGCTCCACTGGCGGCGGTTGTCGCGGGTGTGTTCCAGCAGGCGGCCATACAAATCGGGCAGCTCAGTAGCCCGGGCCTTAGTGATGACCACGGTTTCATTGAGCAAACGACGCTGGGGGTCAGCGGCCGGAGCCGCGCGGCGGGTTACGGCATCCAGGCTATCCTGTTTGGACGCCCACTGCTCGTAGCGCCCTTTCTGGGTGGTGTATTCGCGCTTCGACTGGCCCGACAGGCTGTCGACGGCGGCATCGAGGCGCTTGCTCTGACGGTCGAAATCCTCTTTGATGTGCGGCAGCTCCCGGCGCACGGTGGTTTCGGCCCGGTCGAGCTTGTCGTTTACCCAGCTGCTGAACACGTCCAGGTCGCGCTCCAGCGACTTGGGCGTGGTCAGGATGGGTTGCGTCGTTTTGGCGGGGGTGTCCGGCTTCTTGGGAGTGGTCTGAGCCGTAGTGCTCAGCGGGCTGAGCATCAGGGCACCCATAATCAGGCTCAGGGGAAGCAGCACGTATTTCATAGGAGTCGGGAACGAGTGGGTGAGAGAAGAACGAACGGCCTGGGCCCGATCGTGTTGCAGGGCATGGCAATTTCTGGCCCAAAACGCATCGGCCGGCCGGCCGGGTTCGTTTTACAGCCAAAAAACCGCACTTTTGTAGTCTATGCCGTCACCCGCTACTGCTCCCATTGCTATTCAGCCCGCCACCCTGGCCGATATTCCGACCATCATTGGGCTGGCCGAAGCCACCTGGGAGCCGACCTACCGCTTTATGGTTTCGAAGGAGCAGATTGATTACATGTACCGGGTTATCTACACGCCGGCCTCGTTGCAGCGGCAGATGGTAGCAGACGGGCATTCCTTCCTGCTGCTGTACATGGCGGGGCACCCGGCAGGCTATGCCTCCTACGCCGCCCTGCCCACGGAAACGGGCGTATTCAAGCTGCACAAGATCTATATTCTGCCCTCCCACCAGGGCCAGGGGCTGGGCCAGCACGTGGTGCGGGCCGTGGAGGCGGCGGTGCGGCAGGCCGGGGGGCGCACCCTGGAGCTGAACGTGAACCGCCGCAACCCCGCTATTTCCTTCTACGAGCACCAGGGCTTCCACCGCCACCAGGAAGTGGACATCCCCATCGGCCCCTTCTGGATGAATGATTACGTGATGCGCAAAGAACTTGCGTAATTGCGGCGCGTTTGGTTCGCCGCGCTTCGTTTTCCCCTCTTAACTCCGCGCATGCGCCTTTCTACTTCTTCCGCGGCCGCCTGCCTGGGCCTGCTAGCCTTGCTGTTGCTGAGCCACCTCAGCTTCGGACAAATCCTGAAACAAAAGCACCTGGAGCTGATTCAGGCCCGCAGCACCACCTGGAACAAAGCCTTCAACAGCCGCGACACCACGGCGCTGAATGGCCTGCTCCACCCCGGCTTCACGCTGTGTACGGCTACGGGCAGCCAGACCACTGCGGCCACTGCCCGCCAAAGCTTCCGCCAGCTTTTCCGCCAGCGCCCCGACGTCACCTGGATGAATAAAAGCCTGACCACGGAAGTCAGCGACCTGGGTCAGCTGGCCTACGAAACCGGTGAGTGGGCCGAGGCCTGGACCGACCCGCAGGACAAGAGCAAAAACCGCGTGATCGGCAAGTACTGGCTGATGTGGAAGTACGAAAACAATACCTGGCTGATGCTGTCGGCCATCTATACGCCGATGTTCTGCTCCGGCGCGGCATGCCGGTAGCCTGCTTTGCTCATCAACTTTAACCTTTCAAACCCCAGTCCTATGGCCGCTACCAAACTTACCGTACTCAGCAACGGCTCCCTCCGCGTGGAGGGCGACTTCGAACTCGTGGATGCCCAGGGCCAGCCCTACGGCCTCGCCGGCCGCGAGCGGATCAGCATCTGCCGCTGCGGCCTCTCCAAAAACAAGCCCTTCTGCGACGGCTCGCACAAAGGCCACTTCGAGCACAACGCCGAAGCCTTCGACCTGCCCGCCCCGAAAGTATAACCCGGTGTCATGGCGAGCAGAGCATTCCGCGCTTTAAGCGGCGTCAATCCGTCCTCTGCAACGTGACCAGCGCTGTTTTACTAAAAGGCCCCGACGTTAGCTTAACGTCGGGGCCTTTTAGTAAAAACAGTGCTCTCTTCATTGCTCAGGACGGATTGACGCCGCTTGAAGCGCGGAATGCGTTGCTCGCAATAACAATCCTTCCGGGCAATGGCCGCCTTAGGCTATGCGCTTTCGAACAGGGAGCTGATCAGGTCGACGTACTCCTGACGGGCGGCATCCGGACTTTTGCCGCTCAGGCTGGCCCAGGCGTCGTATTTGGCGATGCCCTTGAAGTCGAAGCCGCCGGGCCGGTCGCCGGTTACGTCGCCTTCGGAGGCTTGCTTATAGAGGGCGTACATCTGGAGCAGCACCATGTTGTTGGGCTTGGAAGGCAGCTGCTGAGCGCGGGCAGCGGCGGCTTCAAATTCTTCGGGGGTAGCCATAAGCAGGAGACAAGAGTTTGGAAAGGAAATGGCGGACTAACTGGAAGGCGAAATAAAGAGGCTGTTTAGGGTTTCGAAAAAGCTGTCATCCTTCATCTGGCGTACGCTTGCGAAGGACCTTATCACGTCCGTACCACTTGGAATTAGGCCAAAATGAGCAGTCGTGAGAAGGTCCTTCGCAAGCGGACGCCAGATGAAGGATGACAAACGACGAAAAAACCGAAACCCTAAACCGGTTCAAATTCTGCCGACGCGGGAAGGTACAGATTCCGGTCGATTCTACGCGGCATGCAGCGTTTATCTATCGCGTATCTTGGGGCCTCACGCGCCTGTCTTGTCTCCCTATGCCCAAACCGTTACTCTCTCTTCTTCTCGCCGGCCTCACGCTTTTGGTGGCCCCGGCGGCCCGGGCCCAGAAAACCTACGTGCAGTGCGGCCGCCTGCTGGATATGCGCTCCGCCAGGGCCCAGACCGAAATGACCGTGGTAATCGAAAACGGCCGCGTCACGGCGGTACAGGCCGGGTATGCCACCGGCGGCGCGGCCGATAAGGTAATCGACCTGCAGAACCGCACCGTGTTGCCCGGCCTGATCGACTGCCACGTGCACCTGGAAGGCGAAACCAGCAAGGATAATTTCCTGCAGGAGTTCACCCAGAACCCCGCCGACGTAGCCTTTACCGCCTTGGGCTACGCCCGTAAAACCTTGCTGGCCGGCTTCACTACGGTGCGCGACCTGGGCGGCTCGGGGGTGAACGTAGCCCTGCGCAACGCCATCAACCGCGGCCAGGTGGTCGGGCCGCGCATCTTCACGGTGGGCAAAGCCATATCGGGTACCGGCGGCCACATGGACCCCACCAACGGCTACCGCCGCGACCTGATGGGGGTGCCCGGCCCCGCCGAAGGCGTGGCCAATGGTCCTGACCAGTGCCGGCAGGCGGTGCGCGAGCAGTACAAGCGCGGGGCCGACCTGATCAAGATTGCCAGCACCGGCGGCGTGCTTTCCGTAGCCAAGGATGGCAGCAGCGCCCAGATGACGGAAGAAGAAATCAAGGCCGTGGTAGAAACCGCCCGCGACCTGGGCCTGAAAGTGGCCTGCCACGCCCACGGGGCCGAGGGCATGAAGCGGGCCATCCGGGCCGGGGTAGCCAGCATCGAGCACGGCACGCTGATGGACGCCGAAACCATGACCCTGATGAAGAAGTACGGCACCTGGTACGTGCCCACCATCACGGCCGGCAAGTCGGTGGCCGACTCGGCTAAGATTCCGAACTACTATCCGCCCCTGGTCACGCCCAAAGCCCTGGCCATTGGCCCCAAGCTGCAGGCTACCTTCGGCCGGGCTTACAAGGCCGGCGTCAAAATTGCCTTTGGCACCGATGCCTCGGTGTACCGGCACGGCGTAAATGCGCTGGAGTTTCAGTACATGGTAGAAGCCGGCATGCCGGCCTACGAAGCGCTGCGGGCCGCCACCGTGGCGGCCGCCGAGCTGCTGGGCCAGACCGACAACCTGGGGACCCTGGAACCGGGTAAGCTGGCCGACCTGGTTGCCGTGGACGGCGACCCGACCCAGGATATTACCACCATGCAGCGGGTACGCTTTGTGATGAAGCAGGGCGTGGTATACCGCCAGGAATAGGCGCGGGCGCAGCCTACGGCCGGCAATCCGGACGTGAGCTGCCCGGAACAGGCACAGCATGACATTCAAGTCCGGTTTTTTTTTATCAGCTCTGCATTTTTCTGCAGGATCAGTCCCACTTTTGCACTACCATGAAACTATCTTTTATTCTTGCCGGTGCGCTGGCTTTATCCAGCGTAGGCCAGGCTTATGCCCAGTCTGAGCTTCAGACCCGTCCCAGCGTCCCGCCGGCCCAGTCCTTGCCACCGGTCCCGCCGGCCGTGCTCCCATCGTTGCAAACGGAAGAACCAACGCGCTACACGTCCAGCAGCCTGAGCCTCGAGGCGGGCTGGGGGGGGCCCTACGGGTGGGGAGTCGCCTACGCCTACCAGCTGCAACCCCGCCTTGATATAAACGCGGGCCTGGGGCTGGGAGTGGGCGGTAAGATCGGGGTTGGCCTGCGCTATTACCTGCGGCCGCAGAACGCGTTATCGCCCTACTTCGGCGTGAACGTGGCGCGCTCCGGACGAATCGAAAACGTAGAGGTGACCCTCAACACCGAGCAGGCAACGTACAGCATGGCTCCCAGCGGGGTAGTGCATCTGCGGAGCGGCCTGCGCTGGCAGCCGGGCCGCCTGGGTGTGCTGGGCACGCTGGGCTACGGTGCCCGCTTCACCGGCGACCCGGTTACGTTCCACAACGGCCACGCTCCGTCGGCGGAGCTGCGCAACCTGGTCCAGATTATCAGCCCCGGCGGAGTGGAAATTTCCCTGGGCCTCATCATCAACCTGGGCCGCTAGCCGATCCTGTTTCCCGGTCCACGCTGGCCGGCGGCAGGGCTTGAGCGGCGAGCTGCTCAGGCCCGCTACTTTTGGTCACAGCCAGCTGGTTAAAACAGAAGCGGGGCTTTTGTAAGGCCACCACTGCTTCTGCTTCACGCTTTCTATTCTCTCCTGCCTTGCCGCCTGCTCTGCTGCCACCCGCCCGCCCTTCCCGCCTACTGCGGCTGCTGGGCCTGGGGTTTGGGTTGGCCGTGGTGGTGGGCGGCACCACGGGCACGGGCATCCTGCGTTCCCCGCGGGAAGTAGCCGAAGCCGTGGGCTCGCCCAGCGGAGTACTGCTGGTGTGGCTGGCCGGGGGCGTTTATGCCCTGCTGGGAGCTAATGCCATTGCCGAGCTCGGGGCCATGCTGCCCCAGGCCGGGGGCTGGTACGGCTATGCCCACCGGGCCTTCGGCGAGTTCGTAGCCGTGGTAGTGGCCTGGGGCGACTGGGTGAGCAGCTGCGTGACGGCGGCGTTGGTGGCGCTGCTGATGAGTACCTACCTTGTCCTGCTGTTCCCGGTTCTGGCCGGGTACGAGCGGATGGTAGGGCTGGCGGCCGTTGGGGTGCTGGGCCTGGTACAGTGGCGCGGGCTGCGCGAAGCCAGCCGGTTTCAGGAGCTGACGGCGCTGCTGGTAGCCGGGGCCTTGCTGGTGCTGTTGGTGGGCAGCTGGTGGCTGCCCGCGGCCCCGGCCGCCGCCATGGGGCCGCCCGGCAACGGCCTGCTGCCCCTGGTCGTCGCCTTTCAGGCCGTCATCTTTGCGTACGATGGGTGGTACGCGGCCATTTACTTCGCCGAGGAAGATCATGACCCCGCGCGGACCGTGCCCCGCTCCATGCTGGGTGGGGTCGGCTTGGTTATTCTGATTTATGCCCTGCTGAATGCCGCCCTGCTGCACGCCCTGCCTTTCCAGCAGCTGGTCGGGGCCGAGCTGCCCCTGGCGGAAGTAGCCGATCGGCTGCTGGGGGAGTGGGGTCGGCGCGCCATGCTGGTCGTAGCCATCCTGGGTCATCTGGGGGTGCTCAACTCGGTGCTGCTGATGGCCACGCGCGTGCTCTTCGCCCTGGGCCGCGACGGACTGCTGCCCCCACCACTGGCGCGGGTGCATACGGCGGGCACCCCCCGCCCGGCCCTGCTGGTAGCCCTGCTGCTGACCGCCGCGCTGGTGGCTACGGGCACGGCCGGGCAGCTGCTGGCCGTAACCAGTATTTTGTTTGTGAGCTACTACGCGGTGGGGTTTGCGGCCGTGCTTCGGCTGCGCCGTACCGCCCCGGAGCTGCCCCGGCCCTACCGCACCTGGGGCTACCCCTTTACCACTTGGATTGCGCTGTTGGGGTCGTTGGCTTTTTTGGTCAGCAATGCCGTGGCGGAGCCGGGCAATACGTTGCTGGCCATGGCGCTGGTAGCCGGCAGCTACCCCCTATGGCGCTTCGTGAAAAAGCCGGCCGCATAGGCTGCCTATGAAGTCCTGAGGCTGGCCTCATCTTGTTCGCCCCTGGCCACCAGGGCTCAGAGCCAGCTCGGACGTAAGCCTTCAGATTCCCGCGGCCGGCCCCAGCATCAGCATCAGGTTCAGGCGCACCACGTCGCCCATGCTGGCGCAGCGGGTGAAAGCGGTGGTGTGGTGATGCTGGTTCAGCTCGGCTTTGAGCTGGTCTACTTTGGCGGCCGGGGCCAGCTCGTCGTGACGCATGCAGTCCATCAGCGCTTTGAGGCGGTAGCGTTCCAGGCGCACCCGGCGCAGCATCAGCACCCGCTCCTCGGTCTGGTACTGGCGGATGGCCTCGGGCTTCAGCAAGCGGCTGCACATGTCAATCACGGGGCGGTTGTCCTTGAAATACTGCGGCAGGTACATGGTTTTGCGGCCCTCGTAGCTCTGCTGGTCGAAGTCGATGGCCCGCACCCGGTACTGGTCGTCCTCAAAGTCGGGCGTGATGACAATCACGTAATTGTAGGAGCGCATGTCGCCGAGCAGGCGGGCAAAGCACCGCTCGTTGAACTTGACGAACTCCTTGGCGATACGCACCTGATTGAAGTGCTGCTGGGGCAGGCGGGTGCGGATAAAGTCGTCGCCGGGGATGCCGGCAATGTGCTCTTCCACCAGCGTATCGCCGCTCACCAGGTAGCTCAGGCGGTTGGGCGACAGCAGGTGCTCCAGCTCCAGGCCGTACACCCGCGAGGCATCGGCCTGCTTCACGTAGAAGTAGTCGTGGTTGTCGTTGAGCAGGTTCACGATGCGCACCCGAAACGGGTTCGAGTTGCCAAAGCGGCAGTAGTCGATACGGTCGGCCAGCAAATGCTCGGTAAAGGACAGGTCGCTGCCGGTTTTGAGCAGGGCGTACACCTGAGTCAGGCCGGTGACCAGCTCGCGCAGGGCCTGAGGCTCGTAGAACACCGTTTCCCAGAGCGTATCGTGGCCCTGGCGGTCGATAAGCGGGAAAGAGCCGCCTATCTGGCGCAGGTCGCGGTAGCTGACCGGCAGTGGCGTTTCGCGGTCGTAGTGCTGCAGGTAGGTGCGCAGGGGCTCCCGGATCGGATAGTGAAGCTTCTTTTTGGAAATCAGAGCCATCAATTGGTTTTTGGGGATTCGTTTTTGGTTTTTGGCAACCTGGCCCAAGGCGCCTGAATGTATGCCGGGCAGGCCATCCTGGCCCACGGTGGTACGCGGGCTGGCTTCAGGCTTTACGGTTTGGTCGAAATTAAAAACCAAAAACGAATCCCTAAAAACCACCCACAATTTCCCGAACTTCGCGAACCCACAACTGGTTGCTTTTCCCTCGTCATGAAAAAACAGTTTTTTCTCCTGGCTTTACTGTTGCTTTGCCCGTTTATCTCGCCCGGCTGGGGGTTTTTCGCCCACCGGACCATCAACCAGATAGCCGTGTATGCCTTACCTAAGGCCATGCAGGGTTTTTACTACCGCCATCTGCCCGAAATAGTGCGGCTGGCCGTTGCCCCCGATGAGCGGCGCGACGATGACCCTTCTGAAGCCAACAAGCACTTCATCGACATGGACCACTACGGTGAAGACCCGTTCGGGATGATGCCCAAGCTGTGGGAAAAGGCGACGGCTAAATACTCGGCCGATACGCTGCGCAAGTACGGCACCGTGCCCTGGATTGTGATAGACGTGAAGGAGAAGCTGACCGAAGCCTTCCGCCAGCGCGACTCGGCCGCCATCGTGCGCCTTTCCGCCGACCTGGGGCATTACGTAGCCGACGCGTACGTGCCGCTGCATACCACCCTCAACTACGATGGTCAGCTTACCAATCAGCGGGGTCTGCACAGCCTGTGGGAATCGAAGCTGCCCGAGCGCCACATTGCCGAGTACAAGCTGGACGCCGAGAAGGGCGAATACCTGAAGGACCCGCAACGGACTATCTGGCAGGTGGTGCAGGAGTCGTATGGCTTCCTGGGGGCCACCTTCGATATGGAGGAGAAAGTGAGCCGCACCTTTACCCCCGAAACCAAGTACGTTTTCTCCCATAAGTACGGCAATACCCGCCGCACCTACTCCGACGCCTTTGCCGATGCCTACCATAAGGAAGTAGGCGGCATGGTGGCCTTCCGGCTGAAGCTGGCCCCCACCCTGGTGGCTTCGATGTGGCTGACGGCCTGGCAGGACGCCGGCAAGCCCGATCTGGATGCGCTGCTGGCCAAAAAGCCCACCAAGGAGGATAAGGAGAAGCTGGATAATGAGCTGAAGGTGTGGGATAAAAACGAGCTGGTGCCCCAGGATATGCTGCTGGCCCTGCACCCGGAAAAAGCCGTGGAGCGGCCCGATCTCATCAACTCGGCCAAGGACATGGCCCCGGTACCGGAAGAACCCGAAACCGCCCCCACCGATGCCGTCGCTCCGCCTCCCCCCGCGCCCGCCCAGCCCGGTCCGGAAAAAGTGAAGGTAAAAACCAAAACCGCGGCCGGCACCAGCAAGCAGAAGGAAAAGAAGAAGCCGGCGCCCAAGGTCAACGACGGCTGGAACTAGCGGTTGAGTTCTTCGACTGGTACGGTCGAGCTGCCGGATGTTGTACAAACGGCGGGGCGTACGGCTTGTAGATGAAACCGGGGCTGGTAGGTCCGGGCTCATTCGTGGATAAGCTGCTGCCCATTCCGAACCGGAGCAACGACAGGTTTCCGGATGCCAGGACGTTCATGGACATGGCCAGGAAGATGGGCATCGAGCTGTAAACTGGTTTTTGATAGCTTTGAGGGGACGGCCGGCTGGTCGTCCCCTCTTTTTTTGCGCTCTTTTTTCATCCTGATGCCTGCTCCCTCCCTGCGCCTTTCCGGGTTGCTGGTCCTGCTGCTGGCGGCCTGCAACCAGACTCCGCCCCCTGCCACCGATGCGGCCACCCCACCGCCCCGCCCGCCCGTGCCCGGCCCCAGCCTCTCGGCCCTCACCGACAGCAATGCCACGGCTCTGCTCACCCGGTATGGCGTGGAACACCCGGCCTCGGAGGTGATTCTGCACACCCGCCTGGGCGATATGCGCGTGAAGCTCTACGACGATACGCCGGTGCACAAGGCCAATTTCCTGCTGCTGGCCCGCAAAGGAGTATTCGATGAAACCGTATTCAACCGCGTGGTAAAAGGCTTCGCCATTCAGGGCGGCCGCTCCGACCACCGCACCATCCGCATCAACCGCTACCACCTGGCGCCGGAAATCGTCCCTCAGCACTTCCACCAGCGTGGGGCCCTGGGCATGGCCCGCTACGACGACGACCAGAACCCCGGCAAGCTGTCGTCCAACTCCGACTTCTACTTCGTGCAGGGCGAAAAGCTCACCCCCGACCAGTCGGCGGCTATGGCCGGCCGCCGGCTCACTGCCGCCCAACAGCGCACGTACGCGACTAAAGGCGGGGCGCCTTCGCTGGATGGCAAGTATACCGTGTTCGGCGAAGTGGTGGAAGGACTGGACGTCATCGACAAAATTGCCGCCGAGCCCGTAGGCACCGATAAATGGCCGGCCAAGGATGTCGACATAAAAATCGAAGTAGTCCAGTGAAGATGCTGGCGGAAGTCTGAAGCCCGGCGCAGCCGGGCGTGACTTCCCGCCGAGCTGACGCGGCAAGTCTCCAGACTGGCCGGACTGGCAGATCTTTTCTACTCTCGTCAGTCAGGAGACTGACCTCGTGGCGGCGGTGCTGGCGGAAGTCTGAAGCCCGGCGCAGCCGGGCGTGACTTCCCGCCGAGCTGACGCGGCAAGTCTCCAGACTGGCCGGACTGGCGCGAAAAGTATTTTCTACTCTCGTCAGTCAGGAGACTGACCTCGTGGCGGCGGCGGGAAGTCACGCCTGCGGCTTCAGACTTCCGCCAGAGCGCGCCTTCCGCCAGAGTGGCAAACGGCCGCGAACCTTACGGTACCTGCCGCACCTGTATCAGTCGGGCCTTGTTTACGTCGCCGGGCTGTTCCTGCAGTAATTCCAGCAGCTCAGCCAGCGTATAGACCATAACATTGGCCGACGGCTGAAACTCCGGCCGGGTCAGGTCGGCGGCGGCGGTGGCGGCATCCTTGCCGGCCGGATGCAGGTAGGCACTGTCGGGCGTGGCGCGGAACACGTGGTAGAAGAAATAGCGCCTGGCCGCCGCGCCGCCGGGCTGAAACTGCACCACGTACACGTCCCCAACGCGAGGCTTGGCTACCTGCGCCCGCAGTCGCCCCACGGCCGAATCAACGACTACGGCAGCCGGTGTATCTCCTAGTCCTTGCTGCTCGGCCGGGGTGGCTTTATTGCAGCCCACGGCCAATAGCAAGATCAGTACAGACGGCAGAAAAAGCGTTTTTAGCATGGGAGCAGGATAAAATACCGGTCAAAGGTACCAGCAATACGCAAAAAGGCGGCCCGCATAGTGCGAACCGCCTTTTTCGGCGAAATGGGGAGTGGTGAATGCTACGCGTAAAGGACGACCGTGCCCATCAGCCCATTCCCCACATTAACCCACATCAGCACATTAACTCACATCAGCACATTAACCCACATCAGCACATTAACCCACATCAGCACATTAACTCACATCAGCACATTACCCACATCAGCACATTAACTCACATCAGCACATTAACCCACATCAGCACATTACCCACATCAGCACATTACCCCCCCCCCTACCAGATCTTGGCGCGCATGTTCTGGGCCCGGACCATCCTGGCCTCTTCCTTACAGCCGAAGGCCTCGTAGAACTGGGGCATGTTCTGCAGCGGGCCATTGGTGCGGTACTCGGCCGGGGAGTGCGGATCGGTCAGAATCTGCTGGCGCAGGGCTTCGGGGCGCTGGTTGGTGCGCCACACCTGGGCGTACGACAGGAAAAAGCGCTGCTCGGGCGTGAACCCGTCGATCTTGGTTTTGGGCTTGCCGGCCAGGGACTTCTGCAGCGCCGTGTAGGCAATGGTGAGGCCGCCGAGGTCGGCCAGGTTTTCGCCCAGCGTGAGCTTACCGTTCACGTGCACCGAATCCATGGGCGTGAAGGCGTCGAACTGCTGGCCCACGATGTCGGCCCGCTGGGTGAAGTTGGCCGCGTCTTCCTTGGTCCACCAGTCGCGCAGGTTGCCTTCAGCATCGTACTGCCGGCCCTGGTCGTCGAAGCCGTGGGTCATTTCGTGGCCAATCACGGCCCCGATACCGCCGTAGTTCACCGCGTCATCGGCTTTGGGGTCGTAGAACGGCGGCTGCAGAATACCGGCCGGAAACACGATTTCGTTCATCGGCGGATTGTAGTAGGCATTCACCGTGGGTGGCGTCATGCCCCACTCGTTGCGGTCGATGGGTTGGCCCAGCTTCTTATTTTCGTCATTCGACGCCCACTCGCGGGCCACCAGCAGGTTTTTCAGGTACGACTCGCGGCTGATGGTCAGGGCCGAATAGTCCTTCCACTTGTCTGGGTAACCGATTTTAACGACGAAGGCATTAAGCTTCTTCAGCGCTTCCGTCTTCGTGGTGGCGCTCATCCAGGCATTCTGCTGAATATGCTCGGCAAAAGCCGCCTTCAGGTTATTCACCAGGTCCAGCGCCTTCTGCTTGGATTCCGGCGTGAAGGCCTTGTCGACGTACACCTGGCCGAAAGCTTCGCCCAGCGCATTGTCCGTCGAGCCCAGCATCCGCTTCCAGCGCGGCTGCATCTGCTTGGCTCCGGTCAGGGTCTGGCTGTATTTAAAGCTCTCATTCACGTACGCCTTGGGCAGTGCCCCGGCCACCGACGACACGAGGTGCCAGCGCAGGTAGGTTTTCCAGTCGTTCAGCGGCTCAGCCTTCAGCATCGTGTTGGCTTCCTTCAGAAAGGCGGGCTGCCCCACAATCACCGACTTAGCGGCGCTCAGCTTGTTCTGCGCCAGAATTACGGGCAGCCCCAGGTTCGGGTACTGCTTCTGCAGCGCCGCCACGGTCATCTTGTTGTAGTTGGCGTAGGGGTCGCGCAGGTCCACCGGGCCCTTGGAAGCCTTGGCCAGCCGGGTTTCGAGGCGCATGATGGTGGCCGCGTTTTTGGCCGCGTTGGCCGGCGTTTCGCCCATCAGCCCGAACACGTTGGTGATGTAGCTCACGTAAGCGGCCTGCACGGCTTTAGTGCGCGCATCATCCTTGAGGTAGTAGTCACGGTTGGGCAGCCGCAGGCCGCCCTGGTAGATCTGCACGGCGTACTGCGTGCTGATTTTCTCATCCTGCCCCACGCCCATGCGGAACACCGAGTTGGTCCCGATCTGCTGCTGATGGGCCAGCGCCGCCTGCAGTCCTTTCAGATCCTTAATGGCGTCGATGCGCGCCAGCTCGGACCTGAGCGGCGCGATGCCAGCGGCCTCAATGGCGGCCGAGTCCATGGCCGAGGCGTAGTAGTCGCTTACCTTCTGGGTGTTGGTGCCTTTGGCCGCCGTGGTGTTGGCCGCAGTTTCTTCCAGAATCTGGCGCTGCACGGCCTGGTTCTTATTGATCAGCTCGTTGAAGCTGCCCCAGCTGGTTTCGGAGGCGGGCACCGGATTGTTTTTCAGCCAGTTGCCCGAGGCGTACTGGAAGAAGTTGTCGCAGGGCTGCACCGACTGGTTGATATTGGCCACTTCCAGCCCGATGCCTTTCACTACGGGTTCTTCCGTGGCGGCCGCGGTGGTAACGGGAGTCGCAGTAGTGGCCGCAGCGGGCGTTTTGCTGGAGGCACAGCCCGCCAGGGTCAGGCCCGCGGCGGCCACGGTGGCCAGGGTCAGCCGGTTTCGGTTATTCATGGGAAGTCGTTTGGATGGGAAGTTTGTCGCAGAAAGGTAAGTGAAAATGTAAAATCCGGCGCAGAAGGGCCGCCAGTCCGGGAACTGGTGGTAACGCGGCCAGGCCCTGGGCAGGGTTACTGGCCAGGCAGACTGTTCTAACCATAAGCGTAGTTTTCCGGTTACGCCGCCGGGGTGGCGCCCAAAGGCGCCACCCCGAAGCTCCCCTGCCGGCTTCAGTGGCCCGCCGCCGCTTTAGGGCGACCAAGCCGATTTATGTACCTTGCCGATCATGTCCCCGCTGTTTAATCGTCGCCCGGAGCCGGGCCTGCCGGCTTCCTTACCCCCCATTGCGCTGCCGCTGGCCGAGCTGCTGGTGCGCGTCCGCCAGGCCCTCGAAACGCGCTTCGCCGAATCGTACTGGGTGGTGGCGGAAGTAGCCGACCTCACCCTGCCCCGCTTCGACGGCGCCCACTGCTACCTGGTGCTCACCGATCAGCACGTCACCGGCCGCGGGGCCCAGCTCAAGGCCCAGGCCCGGGCCACCATCTGGAGCCAGCGCTACCAGCAGCTGGCCCCGGCATTCCTCGACCAAACCGGGCAGGAGCTGCGCGTAGGCCTTAAGCTGATGCTGCGCGTGCAGGTGAAATTTCACGAGCAGTACGGCCTGAGCCTCGACGTGCTGACCATCGACCCGACCTACACAGTGGGCGAGCTGGCCCGGCAGCGCCTGGCCACCATCCGTAAGCTGGAGGCCCAGGGCCTGCTGGAACGGCAGAAAACGCTGGCCCTGGCGCTGGGGCCCCAGCGGCTGGCCGTTATATCGTCGCCTACTGCCGCGGGCTTTCAGGATTTTGTGCAGCACCTGAGCGAGTCGGCCTATGACTTTGCCATCAGCCTGTTTCCGGCCATCATGCAGGGCAGCGAGTCACCGGCGAGTCTACTGGCTGCCCTGGACCAGATCCGGCCGGTGCGCGCGGGTTTCGATGCGGTTATCATCATTCGCGGCGGGGGCTCCAAAACCGACCTGCTGGCTTTCGACGACTACGGCCTGGCGGCGGCCATCGGGGCTTTTCCCCTGCCCGTTATCACCGGTATCGGCCACGAGCGCGACGAAGCGGTAATTGACCTGGCCGCCCATACTGCGCTTAAAACGCCCACGGCGGTAGCCGCTTTCCTGGCCGGGCGGTTGGCCCGGCTGGAGGCCGTGTTCGGCGGCTACGCCGGGCAGATTCAGGATCTGGCCGGCCAGCATCTGCTGCAGGCCCGCAGCGTTGTGGCCCGGCTTACCAGCCACACGCGACTGGCCGCCCGCAACCAGCTCGGGGACCACCGCGCGCAGCTGCAGCACGATTTGCGAGCCGCCGCCGCTGCCCCCCGCCGGCAGGTGCGGGAACAGCAGCGGCAGCTGCTGCGCTACCTGCACACGCTGCCCCGGGCCGCCCGCCGCAACCTGACCGGCCAGCAGACCCGGCTGCGCACCGTGGGGCGGCACCTCACCCAGCGGTTTCGGCGGCTGCACCGGCGGCGGCGCGAGCAGCTGCTGCACCACCGGTACCAGCTGCAGCTGGCCGCCGAGCGCCTGCTGCACCGGGCCCGGCTGCGGCTGCTCGACCGGCCCGGCACCACCCTGCCGGAACCGGCGGTACTGGCCCGCCATGGCTATGTACAGCTCCTCACCGCGGGCACCCCAACCACCGACTGCCAGCCCGGCGACGCGGTGCGTCTGGTGCTGCCCACCGTCACGCTCACCGCGCAGATAACCGCCCGCCACCTGCCCGGGGCTTCCCTTGCCGTTTCTACCTCTTCCTCCGTTCCCGAATGACCAACGAGACCACCTACCGCCAGGCTATTGCCGAACTGGAAACCATCCTGCGCGACCTCGAAACCGATACCGTGGACGTGGATGACCTGACGGCCCGCGTGCAGCGCTCCGCCGAGCTGATCCGGCTCTGCCGCCAGAAACTGCGCCACGCCGAAACCACCATTGACCAGGTATTCGACCGCCTGGAGGATGAGGACAGCGCCGCCGAAACCCAAGCCGATAAGCCGGTCTGATATCCTATAGCCGGAGGCGGCAATTCCCTGCTCCCAGCCGATGGATCACCCGGGGGCAAACCCCGGCAGGCGGCTTGCATCCGGAATTGATTGCGCTATATTTGAATGCCTCAATGCGGAGGTTGATTTATCCAATCCATTCTTTCTACTTTCCCAACCCACCTGTTTTCATGGCCCTGAACCCTACCGACGGCGAATTTATTGACCTCGATGTTGCCGTTCGCAATACCCGCCGCTACCGGGCCCAGCCCGGCGCTACGGCTTTCAAAGCCCAGTTCTTTGGTAAGGATCGGATCAATGCTCTCCTGAACGAGCCCGGCTGCGTGGGCATCCGCATCTACAACTCCGTTGACGCGCTGGGCCGGAAGGGCTTCGTCCTCGTTGGGGCCAAAGCCGACGAAAGCGACTTGTACCTGGAGCCTAATCAGCTGCTGGCTACCGGGCCTGCCTGCCCACCATGCTGCGCTCCCGGGAGCCCTCTGAATGAATAGTAAAACATGATATGTCAGCGCCAGAATCCGAATGGATAGTACAGACTGCAAAGCTATTGAACATCATTTCATTGCTTACCTATCTGCTTCCATTAGTAGTAGGCCTGAGGCACTGGCGCTATCTCACGCGGGCTCATAAAAAGCTGGTCTGGTACGTCCTTATTGCGGGTTGCTTGCTCAACACTTTGTCTGAAATCAGTCGGGTAGTATGGCATAACAACCACATCTTCCTGTACCTGAACACTTGGGTGGAAACCCTGCTTCTGAGCTGGGCTTTTTATCTTTCGTTGCGTTCAGCGACCGTTAAAAAACTGCTTTTTTGGGGTCTTGTTGGATTTATGATTGTGGCATTGGTGCAGGTAGTATACTTTCGCGGACTATATGCCTCCAACACCTATGCTCGCATTGCCCAGAGCATTCTGCTTATTGGGGCAGCCCTGCTGTATTTTGAGCAGATACTGCAGGAATTACGGAGCATTCAACTAGAACATGACCCCATGTTTTTAGTCAGTGTAGGCGTAATGCTCTACTTTGCCGGCTGCCTGATGGTCTTCATTTTGGAAGACTCCATGTATGCGCAGAAACAGATTACCCAGGTCTGGATGATGTACAGCATCCAGTTCGTACTGCTAATCGTATTTAATGCCACTCTCACGTTGGCTTTATACCGCACCCGTGAAAACGTAAAACGGGTAACGGGTAACGAGTTGGGACGCTTCAGTTAAGGAGCAGTACTTTCAGGCTTCCCCCCTCCGCTTCGTTCACGCCATGGAGTGCCGGTCTGGCGCCCCTGTTCCTTACCTGATGCCAGCACCTGATATTGTGTGGTGGGCCGCACTGGCCAAAAAGCTGAATATCCTGGCGCTGCTGACGTATCTGGTACCCTCGGCAGTGGGCTTATGGCGCTGGTCGGGGCTGGTTCCGGCTTACCGGCCCCTGGTGTGGCTGGTGGTAGGTCCGGGCTTTCTGCTGGGTTTGGCCTCGGAGATTGGCCGCTACGTATTTCACAACAACATCGCGCCGCAGCATCTCATTACGCTGACTGAGACCCTGGTGCTGGGCTGGGCGTACTGGTATGCGCTGCACTCCGCGCGCAACCGCCGCTTCCTTATGGGGGCCCTGGGAGGGTTTATCGTGGTTTTTGGGGTCGAGTCGGTGTACTGGCGCGGGTTCTGGCAGGGCTACAATACCTACGCGCATACTTTCCAGACCTTTGTGCTGCTGGCGCTGGCGCTCCTGTATTTCGAGCAGCTGCTCCAGGAGCTGCATACGAGTCGTCTCGAGCACGACCCCATGTTTCTGGTCAGCGTCGGCACGATGCTGTACTATGCCGGCACCATTATGGTTTTCCTGCTGGAGGATGGCATGCAGCACCGGCACCAGACCGATCAGCTCTGGGCGATGTTCAGCATTCAGGCCACCCTGCTGATTGTCTTCAATGGCTTTCTGACGCTGGCCCTGTGGAATGCCCATCGGGCTCCGCAGGTATCGAAGGCCCTTCTTTAACCGACGGGCCCGGCAGCGGGAAGCCGGGCCCGCCACCCGGGCCGACGAGTTGCGGCCAGCAGGTTGCCCACCCGACGGATGAGCCCGGAACCTGCTGTACGCAACGCCAGCGGGGACAGAATCCCGCCGTGGATTCCCGCTGATAGGTGTACAATACGGCATCGAACCCTGGTTCTTCCCGCGCTGCGGCCCCACCTGCCAGGTCTATTCCTCCGTGGCTTGTTTCCTGCGCCGAATACCTGGAGCAGGCGGCCAAAGGGCTGGTGCTGGTGCCGCTGGGGCTGGCGGGAGGGCGGTGGCCCCGCCTGTCGCCGGCCCTGCGGCGGCTGGCCGGGTATCTGCTGGTAGCTGAAGCGGCCGGGCTCACCGCCGGCGTAACGGCGCTCTACCGGCCCCGGTGGCAGCTGGCCATCGGGCAAGGGTTTACCCTCATCGAAACCTTGTTTTTCTGCCGGATATACTACCTTACCCCGCGGTTGCCCCTATGGCCGCGCCTGATTGTCTGGCTGGCCCCGCTTTTCACCCTCTTCGCCCTCTTCGCCACATTCTATCTGGAAGACATCCAGCAGGTCAACGCCTGTACCCACGTCGGGCAAAGTGGCTTGCTGATTGCCCTGGCACCGCTGTGCTTTGAGCAGCTGCTCAGGGAGCTGCAGATTATCCGGCTCGAACACGACCCTTTGTTTCTGGTTAGTGCCGCGGTGGTGCTGTACTTTTCGGGTACGATTCTACTGTACGGGTTCATCAACTATTTTCTCACGGCTCATGATTATGCGGGTAATCGGGTCATCTGCACTATTCATTCTATTGTGAGCCTGATTCAGTATAGTTTCTTCGCCTTAGCCTTCTGGTATGCCGGCCGGCTGCCCCAAGCTCCGTCGCCCTCATGAATACCTGGCTGCTTCCCGTAATGCTGGCTACGCCGGTCCTGCTGCTGCTGGCCCTGGGCATCGTGGCCTTCGTGCTGCGCT
This sequence comes from Hymenobacter fastidiosus, assembly GCF_039539565.1. Taxonomy (NCBI): domain Bacteria; kingdom Pseudomonadati; phylum Bacteroidota; class Cytophagia; order Cytophagales; family Hymenobacteraceae; genus Hymenobacter; species Hymenobacter fastidiosus. The sequence goes on from NZ_BAABDJ010000038.1 coordinate 134,395, forward strand.
ATCAGCGGCGCCTGCTCCGCCAGCAGGAACAGCTGCGGCAGGTGCACGAGGCCTCCCAGCAGCAGGCGCTGGAAGCGGCGCTGCTGGCGCAGGAAGAGGAGCGCCGCCGCATCGCGGCCGACCTGCACGATGGCGTGGGCACCACGCTGGCTATCGTCAAGCTCCATTTGAGCACGCTGGGCCAGCCCGCCCTCACCCAGGAAGCCACGGCCCTGCTCGACCAGGCTATCAGCGAGGTGCGCCGCATCTCCCGCAATCTGCTGCCGGCGGCGCTGCAAAAGTTCGGGCTGCCCTTCGCCCTCGATGCCCTGGCCCGCACCGTACCCGCCGACGGCCCCACCCAGGTGCTGATTGAGCAGCGTGGCCAGCCCCGCCGCCTCGACCCCAAACGGGAGCTGATCGTGTACCGGGTAGTGCAGGAGCTGCTCGGCAACGGCCTGCGCCACGCTCATGCCGAAACCATCCACGTCAGCGTCGATTTTGGCACCGACTACCTTTCGCTGCACTATCTCGACAACGGGGTAGGCTTCGATCAGGCAGCCAGCGACGACACCCCCGTGCCGGGAACCCGCACCGGGCTGGGGCTCACCAACCTGCGGAGTCGCGTAGCCGTGCTGCGCGGGACGCTCCGCCAGGAATCGGCCCCGGGCGCGGGCAGCCGGATTTGGATTTCCTTCCCGATTCCCTACCTTCCGGCCGATCAGGCTTCTATTCCCATTTCTGCCCTATGAATACCCAGACCATTCGTTTAGCCGTAGTCGATGACCATATTCTGTTCCGCAAAGGCCTGCGGGCGCTGATCAGTGGATTTGCCGGTATGGAGGTGCTGTTTGAAGCCGGCGACGGGCAGGAGCTGCTCGAACACCTCGATCAGGGGGTCGTCCCCGACGTAGTGCTGATGGACCTGCAGATGCCGGTGCTGGATGGCCTGCAAACCGTGCGCCTGCTGCGGGCGCAGTATCCGCGCGTACGGGTAGTCATCATTTCCATGCACGACGAACCCGAGCTGATTGACAGTCTGCACTCGGAAGGCGCGCACGGCTACCTGCTCAAAAACGCCAATCCGGAAGAAGTGCGCGGGGCCATTGTGGCCGCCGCCCCGCCCCGCCCGTCCCTGGCGGCGCTATAATCACCCCGGTTCCTCCCTGCCCGGAACGGCGTTCCGCCTTTGCCAGTGCCCTGCTTACCCCATCAGCCCGCTACCGGAGGCCGTTGGAAATAGCCCCAAAAAAAACCCCCGCCAGTTTTCCTGGCGGGGGTTTTTTTTGGTACCTGACTGCGCTGTTAGAGCGTCGCCGACAAACCGAGGGTGAACGTGCGGCCGCGGTTGAAAAAAGCTTGCTGCTGATTTATATCCGGTACGTTGGAGTCGCTGCGGCTCGATACGTCGGTGAAGTAAAACTCATTCAACGCATTCAGCACCGAGGCTTTCATGCCTAACCGCAGCCGGTCCTTGGCCACCTTGGGGAAGTCGTAGCCGAAATGCAGATCCAGGTTCCGGCTGGTTGGCAGACGGTAGGAGTCGGTGCGCGTCTCCGGGTTCAGGATGCCGGTGGGGTTGAAATCGGCGTAGTACTTGGAGAACAGCAGGAACGACGGCCGGAAGTAGGCCCCCCGGAACGGCTCGTAGCGCAGCCCCAGCTGAAACTGGTTCTGGGCCGCATCGCCGACGTGGATGTTGTCCAGATAGATGGGCTGGTCACGGTCCGATACCAGCTCGTTGGCTTCGTTGGTCTGGTTGAGCAGCCCCTGACCCGTCCAGCGCCAGTCGCCGAGCGAGATGGCCGCGCTCAGCTGCAGACGGCGGCTGATTTCCTGGGCTACGCTCAGCTCTACCCCCACGTGGCGGGCATTCACGTTGCGCACGGCACTGTAGATGGGTTCGCCCGACGCGGCCGAAAAGGAGTTGCTGGTTTTGTTGGCCCACAGGGTGTAGTAGGCATTCAGCGTGGCCTTCATGCTGGGGTAGCTGATGCCGTAGCCCATTTCCAGGCTGGTGATGCCCTCGGGCTTCACGTTGTCGTAGAGGCGGCCCTGGTTGGTATACACCAGGTTGAAGAACGGCACCTTGCTGTTGTAGCCGGTGTTGACGAACACGTTGTCGTGCTCGGTGAGGTTGTAGTTGGCCCCCGCCTTGAAGCTGTAGCCGGTGTAGGTGGTCCAGTCGGTCTCCGATGTTTGAGCGTCGGCATTGGTGTAGGTGCGGCCATTGATGGTTTTAACCTTTCCGAAAGGCACCGGGTACACCTCGCCGTCTACCGTCACTTCCTTCGCCTTGAAGTAGTCGATCCGCTTGTAGTTGACGCGGGACAGGGTGCCGCTGACCACGGCCGACAGCACCGGGGTTTTGTACTCCAGCTGCCCGTAGCCCCCCAGCCAGCGGGTTTTGCCGTCGTAGTTGTAGCTGAACTTGTCGCCCTCCCGCAGGCGGGTGGTCGGATCAATGTTCTGGTTGCCCAGCACGGTCGCGTAGTCGCCCCCCAGCAGGTCGCGCACTTCCCGGTAGTGCAGGCCGTAGTAGCTGCGCCCGTCTACCCCGGCCGACAGCGTGAGCTTGTCGGTGAGGTTGTAGTCGGCTCCCACCACGAACCCATACCAGCGGTGGCTGTTCACGCTGTTCACCAGGAACTGGTTCGATTTCCGCTCCTGGGTGAAAAGGGTATCGTTCTTCCGCGTTACCGTATTAAACACGGTGGGATAATTGCGGCGGTTGGCGTTGTAGATGCCCTGAAAATCGGTCTGGTTCGTTGCCGGATTCTGCCGCAGGGTGGTATTGCCGCCCACGCCGCCGCCATTGCCAAACGAGGCGTAGGCGACGGACGTGACAAACAGCCGGTCGTTGACCTGCCAGAAGTCGTTGAGGTTGATCTGGGGCTTGTTGTAGTAGTTGGAGCGCTCGTTCAGATCTTCTGAGGCCTGCACGTTACTGACCTGGCGGGTCACCGGGTTGCGGTCGTAGCGGGTGAGCGGCCCCCAGTAGGGGTTATAGTCGAACCCTTTGTTGCCGTTGGTCACCGACGCAGCGCCGATTTCCCGGGCCTTCTTTTCGGAGTAGTAGCCGACGAGGCTCTGGAAGGCGCGCTGGCCGTGCTTCTGCGGCGAGCCCATCCCCGTCAGCGACAGGCGATGGTTGCCCACGCGCTTGCTGATGTTGCCGAAATAGGTCCAGGCGTCGTCAAAAGCATGGTCGACCCAGCCGTCGGAGGTGCGGCGCGAGCCATAGACGGTGAAGGCCCAGTCGCCTTTCAGCTGACCTGAGCTGAGCATGAGCGAATACTTCCGGTAGTTGTTCGAGCCGCCTTCTACGCGGGCCAGCAGACTTTTCTTGTCGTCGAAGCCGCGGGTCAGCACGTTGATGGTGCCGCCCACCGAGGGCACCGAAATCTTGGAGGCCGACAAGCCGCGTTGTACCTGCAGGCTTTTGGTCACGTCGCCCAGGTCCCAGTTCGACCAGTACACCGCGCCGTTTTCCATGTCGTTGACCGGTACCCCGTTGATCATTACGGCGACGTTGCGCTGGTCGAAGCCCCGGATGGTGATGCGGGAGTCGCCGGTGCCGCCGCCGCCTTGCGTGGCGTACACCCCGGGAGTCTCGTTGAGAATCATGGGCAGGTCGCGGTTCGACAGCGTTTCGCGGAGCTTCACCTCATTCACGGCCGAGTAGGCCACCGGGGTTTCGCGCTCCACGGCCAGCCCGAGCGAGCCAACCACCTGCACCTCACTCAGCGTGGCGTTGTCGGCAGCCAGCGAAAACGTCGCCGTGGCGTTCTGGGTGCCCACGGTTACGCGCTGCTCGGTGATTTTGTAGCCGATAAAGGAGGCCTTCACCACGTAGGTACCCGGCTTCAGGTTAGGCACGCTGTAGGAGCCATTGACCTCGGTGCCGGCCCCGGTATTCACGCCGTTGCCGGACACCTGCACCGTGGCCCCGGGCAGGGTTTCGCCGGTCAGCTTGTCGAGCACCCGGCCCTTGATGGAAAACGTGCTTTGCGCCGCCGCCGTGACAACGACCAGACAGGTGAGCAAAAAGGTGAGTAAGGTGTGTTTCATGCAGGAAAACAAGAGTTGCAGCGTTTGCGCGGAGCAAAGGTAAGGGATTGGTAAGTAGCCGGAAAGCTTTGTTCGCACTGAACTTACACGCAAGCCCTGCCTCGGCAAGCGGTGAGCCAGTGCCATATCCGGGGGGCAGCCTCGTCCCTACCAGGTGCAGCTAGCGACGGGCCGGGTACAGGCCCAGGCTCCCCGACATGCCCCGGGGGCCGCCAGCCCGGGCCGGGCCGATACAGCCGCCGTTTATATGTACCGCCGCGCTGACGCCGCGCCCGACAAACCGCTGACTTTGCTGGCCGGTGGCCGGGTGGTGGGCACCCTGCTCCCCAACGGCTCCCTGGCAGTTCGGTGGCACTACCGGCGGCGGGACCTGGCCTTATGCGTCCAGGGCAACGCTAATACCTGTTTCAGCTTCGTAAGTAGGTGGCGAAAATCGTTTTGCATTAAAAAGCACGTCATGCTGAGCCTGTCGAAGCATCTCTACCGCACACTAAACCAATCGTTTAACGACTCGTTAGAGATGCTTCGACAAGCTCAGCATGACGTTCCAAATAGGTCAAACTAATTCTTGTTGGGTACTTACCCGACTTTGCTTCCGCCAATTATCTGGAGTGTTCTCTCCCGAGTGCTACCAGTGCAACGCCCACCTTCCGGCGGGTTATCGCGAAGGAAGGGCTGTTCTACGTCCGGAAATTCCGCCTTCGGGAGCAGCAGCCGTAAGGGCCCGCGCACCACGCCGCCCGCGTCGTTACGCCAGCTCCAGCTGCGGGTCCCAGAACCGGGTTTGGAAGTCCTGCACCTCATCGTCGACCACCTGTACGCCTTCGGCTTCGAGGGCTTCCTGCATGGCCGTGGGGGTGGCAAAGTGGTGGCGGCCGGTGAGCAGGCCGTTGCGGTTCACCACCCGCTGGGCCGGTACGGCAGCGAGGCCGCGGGCGGGTACGGCGGCAATCAGGGCGTAGCCTACCATGCGGGCCCCGTGCCGGGCGCCGAGGTAGTGGGCAATGGCGCCGTAGGTAGTAACCCGGCCGGGCGGCACGAGGCGCACGACTTCCTGGACTTCCTCAAAGAAATTGCGGGTGGCTTCGGTCGGGTTGCGGGGCAGGCTCATGGGCAGGAAGAGAAGACTGGCAAAGCAGAAAGATAAGTGGCCCGCCGGCTTTGGCCAAGCTCGGCCGCAACACCTGGGCCGGGGGTCCCGTATCCCAAGGACTCTTTTTTCATCCTTAACCACTTCCAAGCGATGGGCCTCTTCTCGGATAAACTCACCACCCTCGACGACCTGCTGCACGAGCAGCTGCGCGACCTGTACAGTGCCGAAACCCAATTGGTGAAAGCCCTGCCCGACATGGCCGACGCGGCCAAAGACGCCCGGCTTAAGCAGGCGTTCCAGAGCCACCTGCAGGAAACCAAGAACCAGGTGGCCCGCCTCGAGCAGATTGGCCACGACATGAAATTTGACCTCACCGGCCACACCTGCAAAGCGATGGAAGGCCTGCTGAAAGAGGGCAAGGACATGATTCACGAAGATGCCTCCGACGAGGTGAAGGATGCCGGCCTGATTGCCTCGGCCCAGCGCGTGGAGCACTACGAAATTTCGGGCTACGGCACCGCGGCGCACTATGCCGAGCGCCTCGGCCACGGGGCCGCCGCAGGCTTGCTGCGCCAGACCCTGGCCGAAGAGCAGAGCGCCGATACCAAGCTGAACGACCTGGCGAAAAGCACCATCAACCAGAAAGCCATGTAGGTCGCGGCCTGGTCTGCGTTTAGAAAAAGCCTGCAACCCGCAGGCTTTTTTCGTGTCTTACCCCCATTGCCGGCTCGCCCATAAACCCGGGAAACAAACTCAACCCGGGTGATTCGCGTTGTGAACTGTTGCTTGGCCAGTAATGGCGGGCCCTACCAGGCTGGAACCATCCCCGTTGTATGCAGACTCAGGAACAGGAAAGAGAAGAACTAGAGGCCGCGGAAACTCCAACCGGCAGAAGCCCCCGGGTGCTGTGGATTGTGGTAACCCTGGCGCTGATAGCCGGGCTGGTGTTTGTCAAAATGAGATTTTTTCCTGCTCCCAACACTGATGCCAAAGGGAGTGGCGGGGGCCGGGGGGCGGCCGGGGGCGGCAAAGGAGGCCCGGGTGCCAAAGGAGCCGGCCAGAAGCTCCCGGTGCAGGTCTACGTAGTGCAGCCCACCAACCTCTCCGACGAAGTAGCCGCCACCGGCTCGGTGCTGGCCGATGAGTCGGTGATAATAAAGAGCGAGCTGTCGGGCAAGATTACCAGCCTCAACATCCGCGAGGGGCAGCCGGTCCGCCGCGGGCAACTGCTGTTCAGCATCAACGCCGACGAGGCGCAGGCGGCCATCAACAAGCAGCAGTATAACATCAGGCTCTTCCGCGACCAGGAAAAGCGGCAGCGCACCCTGCTCGACAAGGAATACATCAGCACCCAGGAATACGAGCAGGCCAACAACCAGCTCCAGACGGCCCAGGCGGACCTGAAGGCCTTGCAGGCCTCGCTGGCCAAAGCCTACGTGCGGGCTCCCTTCGACGGCGTGCTGGGCCTAACCACGGCTACCATTGGCACCTACGTCAGCCCCGGCACCGAAATCACGACCCTCTCCCGCGTGCGGCCCGTCAAGATTGACTTTGCCGTGCCCGGCCGCTTCGCGTCCAGCGTGCGGGTGGGCGACGTGGTGAGCATCACCGACGAAGGCACCAGTAAGAAGTACGACGCCAAAGTCTACGCCATCGACCCGCAGATTGACCCGGTGAGCCGCACCCAGCCGGTGCGGGCCCGCTACGCCAACACCCGCGACGAGCTGCGCCCCGGCGCGTTCGTGAAAGTAAACCTACAGCTCGGCGAATCGACCACAGCCCTGCAGGTGCCTACCGAAGCCGTGATTCCGGAAGCCAGCGGCTACAGCGTGTACCTAGTGCAGAATGGTAAAATGGTGCCGAAGAAGGTGAAAATCGGGATTCGCTCCGACAAGGTCCTGCAAATCACCGATGGCCTGGCCGTGGGTGACTCCGTAATCCGAACCGGTATTCTGCAGGTGAAGCCCGGCGACGCGGTTAGGGCTGGCGCCGATTAGTAATTAGTAATTAATAATTAGTAATTACTAATTACTAATTGACCGAGTGTACATGAAAGAGAATAACGTGGTTCTTGCTAAAAGCTACGCTTTTGCAGTTCGAATTGTGCGGCTCAGTCAATTTTTAGTTAAGGAAAAACAAGCGTATCAATTGGCAGACCAGATTCGACGGAGCGGCACTTCCATTGGTGCCAATATGGAAGAGGCGGTAGGTGGACTGTCCCGCAAGGACTTTGTGGCTAAGTGCGGTATTTCCTATAAAGAAACCCGTGAAACTCATTATTGGCTGCGCCTGCTGCGCGACACAGAGTATATTGATGCGGCACAAGCCCGTTCTCTCCTAAATGATTGCGAAGAATTATTAAAAATTATCACTGCCATTATTCGCTCGTCGAAAGAAACCGATACCAATTCTTAATTATTAATTCCTAATTACTAATTAAAGACGAAGAATGAGTCTTTCCTCCACCAGTATCAACCGCCCGGTCCTCGCCATCGTGATGAGCCTGGTCATCGTGATTTTCGGCGTCATCGGGTTTCGCTACCTCAGCATCCGGGAGTACCCGAGCGTGGACCCACCCATTATTTCGGTATCGGCTTCCTACACCGGGGCCTCGGCCGACGTGATGCAGGGGCAGGTGACGGAGCCGCTGGAAGAAGCCCTGAACGGTATTGCGGGCATCAAGAACCTGACCTCCAACTCCCGCGACGGCCGCACCCAGATTACGGTGGAGTTTGACCTCGACGCCGACCTGGAAACCGCCGCCAACGACGTGCGCGACAAGGTGTCGGGGGCCCAGGGCCGCCTGCCCCGCGACATCGACCCGCCCGTGGTGAGTAAGGCCAACGCCGACTCCCAGCCCATTGTGCTGACCTACCTCAGCTCCAACCGGCGCAACCTGCTGGAGCTGACCGACTACGCCAACAACACGCTCAAAGAACGCCTGCAGACCATTCCGGGCGTGTCGGAAGTGCGGGTGTACGGCGAGCGGAAGTATTCTATGCGCCTGTGGATGGACCCCGTGAAGCTGGCGGCGCTGGGCGTGAGCCCCGTAGACGTGCAGGCTGCCCTGACCCGCGAAAACGTGGAGCTGCCCAGCGGCGCCGTGCAGGGCCAGAACACCCAGCTCACCCTGCGCACCATGGGCCGCCTCACGTCGGTAGCCGACTTCAACAACCTGATTATCCGCAAGGATGCCTCTTCCCTGGTGCGCTTCTCCGATATCGGCTACGCGGAGCTATATCCCGAAAACGACCAGACCATTTTCCGCGTCAATGGCGTGCCGGGGGTGGCGCTGGCCGTTATCCCCCAGCCGGGCTCCAACCAGATTGATATCGCCGACGAGTTCAACAAGCGCATCAGGCTCTACGGCAAGGACTTACCCCAGGATCTGGAACTGCGACCGGCCATCGACAACTCGGTGTTTATCCGCAACTCCATCACGGAAGTCGAGCACACCATTATTGAGGCGTTCGTGCTGGTGGTGGTCATCATCTTCCTGTTCCTGCGCGACTGGCGCTCGACGCTGATTCCGGTGGTAGCCATTCCGGTGTCGCTGGTGGGGATTTTCTTTGTCATGTACCTGCTCGACTTCTCCATCAACGTACTCACCCTGCTGGCCATCGTCCTGGCCATTGGCCTCGTGGTCGACGATGCCATTGTGGTGCTGGAGAACATCTACTCCCGTATTGAGGACGGCGAAGACCCTAAAACGGCCGCCATCAAGGGCTCGGAAGAAATTCTGATGGCCGTTATCAGCACCACGGTAGTGCTGGCGGCGGTGTTTCTGCCCGTCGTGTTTCTGACCGGCATCACGGGCCGCCTGTTCCGCGAGTTCGGCATCGTGGTGGCCGGATCAGTATTGATTTCCGCCTTCGTCTCGCTGACGCTGACGCCCATGATGTGCTCGGTGCTGCTGAAGCGCCAGGAAAAGCACAACTGGTTTTACCGCAAAACCGAACCCTTCTTCGTGAAGATGATCGGCGGCTACCAGAACAGCCTGCAAACCTTTTTGCGCAACCGCTGGCTGGCCTGGCTGGTGGTAGCGGGCACGGGCGTGGGCATCTGGTTTTTCATGCAAGTGATTCCCTCCGAGCTGGCCCCGGTGGAAGACCGCAGCCGCGTGAACGTGAATGCCACCGGCCCCGAAGGTGCTTCCTATGAGTTTATGGACGAGTACATGGCCCGCCTCACCAAACTGGCGGTTGACTCGGCCGGCCCCCAAAACCTGAGCAGCGTATTCACGGTGACCTCGCCGGGCTTTGCCGGCGGCTCCAACTCCGGCATTGCCCGCGTGCTGCTGGTGGAGGCCGAGCAGCGCCCCCGCACCCAGCAGCAGGTTTCCGATGCGCTGAGCGCGGGTGTTAGGAACCTCTCAGCCGCCCGCACCTCGGTATCGCAGGACCAGAGCATCGGCGGCGGCGGTGGTGGCCTGCCGGTGCAGTTCGTGGTCCAGACTCAGGATTTTGAGAAGCTGCGCGTGGCCGTGCCCAGGTTTCTGGATGCCGCCCGCCAGGACCCCACCTTCCAGTTCGTGGACGTGAACCTGAAGTTCAACAAGCCCGAGCTGCGGGTGAACATCGACCGCGAAAAGGCCCAGAGCCTGGGCGTGAGCGTGCAGAGCATTTCGCAGACCCTGCAATCGGGTCTGAGCGGGCAGCGCTTCGGCTACTTTATCCGGGACGGCAAGCAGTACCAGATCATCGGGCAGGTGGCCCGCGAAGACCGCAACCAGCCGCTGGACGTGCGCCTGCTGTCGGTGAAGAACAACGAGGGCCGGCTCGTGCAGCTCGACAACGTGATTCGCCTCACCGAAAGCAGCACCCCGCCCCAGCTCTACCGCTTCAACCGCTACAGCTCGGCCACGTTCTCGGCTTCGCTGGCCCCCGGCAAAACCCTGGGCGACGGCATCGCCGCCATGCAGGCCATTGCCGATAAAAGCCTGGACGAAACCTTCTCCACCGAGCTGTCGGGCGCCTCGCGCGACTTTCAGGAAAGCTCCTCGTCGCTGGTGTTTGCCTTTGGCCTGGCCCTGGTGCTGATTTATCTGGTGCTGGCCGCGCAGTTCGAGAGCTTCCGCGACCCGGTTATCATCATGGTCACGGTGCCGCTGGCCCTGTCGGGGGCGCTGCTCAGCTTGTGGTATTTCAACCAGACGCTGAACCTGTTCTCGCAGATCGGCATCATCATGCTGGTCGGCCTGGTAACCAAGAATGGTATTCTGATCGTGGAATTCGCCAACCAGCGCGTGGAGCAGGGCGTGGACTACATGACCGGCCTGGTGGAAGGCGCCACGGCCCGCTTCCGCCCCATTCTGATGACGAGCCTATGCGCCATTCTGGGCATTCTGCCCATCGCCGTTGCCACCGGCGCGGGGGCGCTGAGCCGGCGCGCCATGGGTATCGGCGTAGTCGGCGGGCTGTTTTTCGCCACGGGTCTCACGCTGTACGTAGTGCCGGTGATGTACTCCTACTTCGCCACGGCCCGCAAGCACAGCGCCCGGAAGAAGGACGACCAGAAAAAAGCCGTTACGGCCTAGTAGCAACCTGTAAGCAGCGCTTCTCTTGGGAGGCCTGTTGCTCGCCCCATTTTTATCTTCGAATGCCGTTTTCCGCTCGTTTTCTACTTTTGCCCGCTTTTGCTCTGGGGCTCGTGGCCCTGCCCTACCGGAGCCTGGCCCAGCAGCCGGTGCTGATGCCGCAGCAGCCCGCCACCCAGCCCCGGGCCAAACCCCAGACGGCTAAACCGGTCACCGTGGCCCCGGCCGCGCCCCTGCCGCTGGCCGAAGCCATCCGGCTGGGGCTGGAAAACAACTATAACATCCGCCTTTCGCGCACCGACGAGCAGATTACCGCAAACAACGTGACCCGCGGCAACGCCGGCCAGCTGCCCACCGTGAACGGCAACCTGACCCGCTCCTTCAACCGCAACAACGTGCGCCAGGAGTCCTCGGGCCGGCCCGAGCCCAGCACGGCCAACAATGCGCAGTCGAACCTGCTCAATGCCAACGTGGCCGCGACCTGGACGATTTTCGACGGGCTCGGGATGTTCATTGCCTACGACCGGCTCAAGGCCCTCAACCAAAGCCAGCACCTGCTCACCCGGGCCACGATGGAGGAAACCGTAGCCGGCATCACCGACGCGTATTATGCCGTGGTGCGCGAGTCGGGCAAGATCAAGTCCATTGAGGAAGCGCTGAAAATCGGGCAGGCCCGCATCGACCTGACCCAGGCCCGGGTAGACGTGGGCGTGAGTGCCAAAGCGGAAGTGCTCACGGCCCGGGTAGACTACAACGCCGACCAGTCGGCCCTGATCCAGCAGCAGGAGGCCCTGACCACCGCCAAAATCAACCTCAACAACCTGCTGGGCCGCACGCCCCGCCTCAATTTCAGCCCCGCCGACTCCATCGTGGTGGCCCGCGACCTGAACCAGGCGGTTATTACGCAGGGTATTATCCAGAACAACCCCCGCCTGCAGCAGGCCAAAACCAACACCGAAGTCGCTACTTACGACCGGAAGCTGGTGCGGGCCTCGCGCTTTCCCCAGGTGGGCCTCACCTCGGGCTACGGCCTGAACCGCAACGTGAACGGGGCCGCTTTCTTCGGTAGTCAGCTCGTAACCAACACCGGCCGCACCTACGGCCTCAACTACGGCGTGGTGGCCTCAGTCCCTATTTTCGACGGGTTCAACCGCAGCCGCCTGGAGCAGAATGCCCGCGTTGGCGAAGACCAGAGTCAGCTCCTGCTCGGCCAGGCCCAGCTCCAGATTGAAGCCGACGCCGAGCAGGCCTACGCCCAGTACCAGAACCGCCTGCGGCTGCTCCAGCTGGAGGAAGCCAACATTCTACTGGCCCGTCAGAACGTGGCCATTGCCCTGGAGCGCTACCGGCTGGGGCTGCTCACGCCCCTGGTGTTGCGCGAGGCCCAGCGCACCCAGCTCGATGCCGAGGTACGCCTGCTCGACATCCGCTTCCAGGCCAAGCAGGCCGAAACCACCCTGCGCCGCCTGAGCGGCGGGCTGGTGCAGGAGCCGGCGGCGAGGTAGCCCCTCCTGGGCAGGGCCGCGTGCCTCACCCCTATTTCACCGGCAGCGCCTTCAATTCTGCTAGGGCTTCCTGGGTTTCTTTAATGGTACTGGCTTCCTTCTCTTCCTCGTCTTTGGGGGTTTTGGGCGCGTCGCCATAGAAAGCCACGATGTTCTGCTTCAGCGGGCCGGTGATGCCCTCAAACTTAGCCTTGGCCAGCTTGCGCAGCCATTCCCCGTAGGTCTTATCGGCTAACGGGTACTCTCCCGCCCTGGTCGGGTGGCCGGTATCGAAGTCCGTATTGGGCAGGCGCAGGGTCCGGGCCGGATTGTCGCGCACCTCTTCGAGCAGCGTGCAGTAGTTGGTCAGCACTGTCTTGAAGCTGGCTTTGAAGAGAGCCTGGGCCTCGGGGGTGGGCAGCTTGAACGCGAAGGGCTTGAGCGGCCCGATCTTGGGCAGCACCCGCACCGCCCAGGACAAAATGCGGGCCCCGGTTCCCGGCTGGTCGTAGCTGGTCCCAAACTCCTGACGGTACTTGCGGGAGCTTTGGTCGTAGATGAATTCGCGCCGCCGCACCTGCGGACTAAGCTTCCGGATCTCCCCGCGCTGACTCTGCCACGCGGCACGGGTAGCGGTGGGGATGAGCTGGCTCACGGCAAACCGGTAGCTGCCGATGCTCAGGTCGACGTTGGCAATCACCTGGCCCAGCTTCAGGCCGTAGGTTTTCTCAAAGGCCCGCTCCAGCACCGGCTTGCTGACCTCGAACCCAATGTGGCTGTGGTAGTCCTCGGTGCGGTAGCGGCCGGCGGCCACCTGCATCACGTCGAAGGCAAATTCGAGCTGGGTGTGCTGCTTGGGAGCCTCTTCGTAGGTAATCACGTCGCCAAACCGGGCCTTCAGATCCGGATACACTGAGGCCATAGCTTTGTTGGTTCCTTCCGGATGGCCGCTGATGTCGGCGGCGTAGTGGCCCAGGGCACCCAGGGCGAAGGCGTATTCGTTACGGTCCCGGGCTTCTTCCAGCAGGTTGCGCACGAAGTCGCCGCTGCGCACGTAGTGGGTCAGGTTGGTGAACAGCGCCGACCCGAAGGGGTAAAACCCCATATCCTGAATAATAGCCCCCCCATAGGCATGGGCCTTGGCCGCCATCAGCTGCTCGGGCGTAGCGTTAGGATAGCGGCTTTGCAGGAGCGGCAGCAGGCACTTCTTCCAGGTCGAGTCGATGTTGGCCTGGTGGGTGAGCACCGAGTAGGCGGAGGACGAAAGCGGCAGGAGCAACAAGGCGGCCACTGTGCAAAAAAGCCATTTGAGCATGTACTGAAAGCTTCCGCGCGGGACTACGACGTCGGGCCAGGGAAGCTCTGGCAGTACGCCGAAAGCTAAACCGGAGTTGTAGCCGGCTCCCTTACCCGGCCAGGCGGCGGCTGCCGCGCAGGCCATACCACACAATATAGCCGTAGCACAGCACCGGCAGGGCGAATGCCAGCCGCAACGCGTGCACCCCGCCGCCCCCCAGGGTGCTATCGGCCATGAGCCCGAATAGCGGCGGGATGATGGCCCCACCCACGATGGCGGCCGACAGCAGGCCCGAAGCATCTTCGGTGTGCCGGCCCAAGCCAGCTACGGCCAGCGTGAAGATGACCGGGAACATGATGGAATTCATCAGCCCCACGGCCAGGATGGTGACCATGGCGGTGTTGCCGGTAGTATTGATAGAGACCAGCACCAGCAGGATGGCCCCTACCGCGTTGAAGGCCAACACCCGACCAGGGCGGAGAACCCGGAGCACGCCAATACCGATAAAGCGGCCAATCATGGCGGCCCCCCAGTAAAAGGCGACCCTTACTCCCGCGGCCTGCGGACTCATTCCCAACACTTCAGGCTGGCCCAGATAGCTGACGATGTGCGAACCGATGGCCACTTCGGCCCCCACGTAGGCGAAGATGCCCACCAGGCCCAGCAGCAGATGACGATGGTGCCAGGCCCGTTGCGTATCGCCGGCCGGGGCGGGCTCATGCGCAAGTTGGGGAAGCTTTATCAGGCTCAACACCAGACTGATAACCACCAGCACGGCCCCAATCCCCAGGTACAGGTACTGCACGGCGGTGATGTCGAGCGAAGCCGCCTGCCCGGCCGAGAGCTTCTTCAGGTCCGGGAGGTGAGACAGAATCAGCACCGAGCCCAGAATAGGCGCAATAAACGTAGCCAGCGAGTTGAACGCCTGGGTCAGCGTGAGGCGGGACGAAGCCGTTTCGGCGGGCCCCAGAATGGATACGTAGGGGTTGCCGGCGACTTGCAGCGTGACGATGCCGGTAGCCAGCACGAACAGCGCACCCAGAAACAAACCGAAGGTTCGGCTCTCGGCCGCCGGGTAAAACAGGAAGCAGCCCAGCGCGGCCACCAGAAAGCCCACCAGCATCCCGCGCTTGTAGCCCAGCCGCTTCACGACCTGCCCGGCCGGCACGCCCATCACCAGGTACGCCCCGAAAAAGCAGAAATTCACCAGGTTCGCTTTGGCATAGCTCAGCGTGAAGAGGCCTTTCAGGTAAGGAATCAGAATGTCGTTCAGGCAGGTAATAAAGCCCATCATGAAAAACAAAACCGTCAGCGACGCCAGGGCCGAGGTATAGCGCGGGACCGGGCCATCGGCGGTCGGAGTCGCAGCAGAAGCGCTGCGCGGTTGGGAATTGATGAGCGCCATGGAACAGAAGGGAAAAATTCAAACCGGAGTACCATATTACGCAAATTGGCCGGTTCGCTCGCTTACCAGGGAGCAAACCGGCCACTGCGCTTCATTTGGCAGGCAAGCCGAACCCGAAAGCCTTAGCGCACGATGCTCAGCGGCCGGCTGACCGGGCGTCCCTGCGCTTCCAGCCGGTAGTAGTACAGGCCGGCCGCCAGCCCACGCGTGGCAAACGGCACCGTGTATTCGCCCACCGACCGGGGCTGAGCTTCCCGTAAGGTGGCCACCTGTCGTTCCTGCGCATCATAAGCGGCCAGCGTTACGACGGCGGCTTTGGTCATGGCGAAGGCAATAGTAGTGTGGGCGGGCGCTGCTTGGGCCGCACTACCAGCACATCGTACTGCGCCGTGCTGCGGGTGTAGCGTCCTACCCGGGTGCTGCCGTTGGCCGCTGACGAAGCATTGTTGAGCGTGTCGCCGTTGAAGCCGCCGCTGCTCTTCTTGAGCACGTAGTTCAGCAGGCGCACCTTCTCAAAGTTCTCGTAGCGCTGCTCCACTACCGGCGCGGCGGCCAGCAGCTCGGGGCCCATCAGATCGTCGAGGTAATAGGTGGTCCCCGTAGTGGCGTTAGGCTCGATGAGCATCACCAGCTGGTCGGCAGCAGTGGGCTTCACGGTGGGGTCGAAGGTGCCACCGGCCCCGGCCGTGTGGGTAAAAGTCAGCGTCTCCCGGGCGTTGGCCACGGTGGTCGGAGCGTTGAAGGTGCCGCCCGGGTTACCGTTGGGGTAGCCCGTGGCCGATTTGGTTTTATCCTGCCCCACAATCTGCACAGCCTTCCCCACGGCAGGACTGTAAAGCTTCAGGCTGATTTTCTTCGCGCCGGTCAGGTAGGGCGTGGCATCGGCCAGCCGCGGGGCCAGCGGATTAATCACGATGACGTCGAACTGCTGGCTGGCATTGCGCACGTACCGGCCCACGATGGCCCTGCCGTTCACCCCGTTGGCCGCCGGATTGGCCGCATTCTGGGTCAGCACGCCGCTCACGAAAGAATAAGCTACCCGCCGCACGTTCTCAAAGTTCTCGTAGAGGACCTGCCCTATGGCAGTCTGACCCAAAGCCGTAAGGGCTCCGAGCAGGATAAACTGCCGGGTAAAGTTGCGCATGATAGGATGGGTTAGGAAATGGGAATGAAAGATGAAAGCCCTGAGCGGGAGGGCCTGAAAGGAACGCCCGGGAGCCGGGAAGCGGTCGGCGGTAACTCAGGGTTCGGATGAGAGCGGGACGGAACCGGCGCGACTCAGCGACCCCGCCCGGGCGGCCGCCCACCTGGCCGCCCGGCCCGGGGCCGCCCCAGCGCGGCTTGTCTGTCCGCAAGGGCGGCACTGTCCCCGGCCGGGCCGGAGCAGCATCTGGTGCAGGCTATTTGTAGTTGTAGAACTTCACCCACTCCACCGGCATGCTCTGCGGAAATACCGTGTTGGCGGCGGGGTTACCGTCGAAGTCGCCGCCCACGGCCACGTTCAGAAGCAGGTAAAACGGGTTGTTGAAGGGATAAGGGGAAATTTCCGTGGGCGTGAGCGTGTAGTAAAGCTCCCCAGCGAGGTACCAGCGCAGCTTGTCCTTGCTGCGGATCAGGGTGAAAAACAGCTCATTGACGCCGGGCCGGATGCGGAGGGGGCTCTCGGACGGCGCGGCAAAACCAGCGGACACGCCCCCCAGGGTCAGCAGCACCAGCCCGACCAGCGCCAGCTTCCGGGATACCGCCCGGCGGTTTCGCAGCTGGAGCAGAGTAACAGACTGTGTCATATAGCTCCCAATTTAAGGAAACCCGCGAGTGTGATTCAGCCGTGATCTTGGGTTTTACTCTGGCCGGGATATTTCCGGCCCGGGCCGTCTGGTCGGGTGAAACCCTGCCTGTGCCGACGCATCTGGCCTGCCCATCGGGCCCTACAACTTAGCCCGCCGCCAGACCCGTAAGTAGCTGTACTCTTGCGTAAGGACCAGGCAGGCCCCTAACCCGGTTCTTCGCCGGGCGGCTGCCCCCCCCCACGCACCAACTCATTCAACTTCTACCGCTATCAAAAAGCTCCGGCTGCCAAGCCGGGCACAGCGCGCCCCGCAGCCCGCAGAACAAAAAAAGCCCCGCTTCCAGGTTGGAAACGGGGCTTTTTTGTAGAGAGCGAGGGATTCGAACCCCCGGAGGTTTAACCCTCAACGGTTTTCAAGACCGCCGCAATCGACCACTCTGCCAGCTCTCTATAGTCAATTAACAATGAGCAATTAACAATGAGCAATTAACAACGCAACTGTTCATTGCTCATTGTTAATTGCTCATTGCAGTAGAGAGGGGGGGATTCGAACCCCCGATACCCTTGCAAGTATAACGGATTTCGAATCCGTCGCGTTCGACCACTCTGCCACCTCTCTAAAGGTTCCCAATGAATGATTTCGGGAGGGCAAAAGTAGCAGGGCTTTTCGCGCGGCGCAAGCCGCCGGCTGCAATTTTTTCAACTTTCTACCCGTGGCAACTCCTGGTCTGCCGTTCCAAACAGCCAGATAGCTGTCGTTATCACTTCACTTTTAAGCTCTTACCGATTTTTTCAGCCGCCCCGTTACGGCATCGATGCTCACGTTGACCTCGAACCCCAGAATCAGCGTCATACACACGAAATCGAGCCAGACCATGAAGCCCACCAGGGCCCCGATGGAGCCGTAGAAGTTATTGTAAGAGTCGAAAATCTTGACGTAGAGGATGAACAGAAAGGAGACCAGGAAAATCAGCAGCGTGGCTACGATGGCCCCGGCCGAGATAAAGGGCCACTTATCATGCACCGGCGGCACGTAGTAGTAAATCAGGCAGGTAGTGAACAGAAACAGCCCAACCACCGAGCCGTATTTCAGCACGCTGATCAGCTGAGCCGTGAGCATCTCCGGCACAATTTCATAGTACACCAGGGCGTCGATGATATAGGTGCCGAAGAAAACCCCCGCAATGGCAAACAGCAGCACCAACGACAGCACGATGGTAAGTACCGTGGCAATGACGCGCTTGCGCAGATAGGTGCGGTGCTTAAACCAGGGGTACTTCTTCTCAAAGGCATCGAGCAGGGCCATGATGCCATTGGAGCTGAGCACCAGCGCCGTACCAAAACCGAATGACAGCAGGCCGCCGTGCGGAATGTTCACGATGTCCTCGATGGTGGAGGCGGTGGCGGCATACAGCTCCTTGGGCATCAGGTCGCCCAGAAACTGGAGGATGTCCACATTCAGGTTGGGCACCGGAATGTAGGGAATCAGGGTAAACAGGAAGATGATGGTCGGAAACAGCGCCACCGTCAGGTTGAACGACATGTAGCTGGCCCGCTTGGTGATGCTGTCCAGCTTGAGCTCCTGAATCATGCGGTCTACCACATCGTACACCGAGGCCCGGCCGCCGGCGAAGCGCATTTGCTTGAGCCACACGATGAACCTGCGGTAGGAGCGGCGACGGCGCACATCCGGCAAATGGTAGCGGCGAACAGGCAGACGCATTTTTTTCACTTAACAGTTAACAATAAGCAATTAATAATGGCGGAGCAGTTTTTTGCGGTTTTCAGTTCTCCCAACCGCAGTGGCCGGAACCAGAAATTGCTTCTTATCAAGCGATAATTATTCATTGTTCTTAATAAACGCGGCCGGCGCCGGCGAGTCATCCGACGGCTTGCGGGCCGGGGGCGTGAGCGGGCTGGTGATTTCCTCCTCGGAGAAGTACGGCACCAGCTTGGCCTGAATATCGGTCGGGATGGGCACGGGACGGCCGGTAGCGGTGCTCACGAACACCATCAGCGTGTGACCTTCGGTAAGCAGCTCGTTGGCCTCGTTGTAAATCTCGTACTCAAACAGCACCCGCGAGCCTTCGGCGGGCTGCTTCAGCATCAGGCGCACGGTGAGCAGGTCGTCGTAGCGGGCGGGGCGGCGGAAACGGGTGCGTATCTCCCCTACCGGCATACCTACTCCGTCGGCTTCCAG
Source organism: Hymenobacter fastidiosus (assembly GCF_039539565.1). Taxonomy (NCBI): domain Bacteria; kingdom Pseudomonadati; phylum Bacteroidota; class Cytophagia; order Cytophagales; family Hymenobacteraceae; genus Hymenobacter; species Hymenobacter fastidiosus. The sequence continues at coordinate 153,249 of NZ_BAABDJ010000038.1, forward strand.
GTCTTTGTAGCGGATGCCCAGATGCCGGAAAGCTTCGGTACGGGCTACTTCAAAAAATGCCGCGTAGTTGCCGTGATAGACGTAGCCCATCTGGTCAGTTTCGGCATAGCGGACGCGAATCTGGGTGTCGTGGAGGTACATATTCAGTTGCCTGTTGCCGGTTGTGAGTTGCCAGTTGCCGGTTGTGAGTTGCCGGTTGTGAGTTGCCGGTTGTGAGTTGCCGGTTGCCGGTTGTGAGTTGCCGGTCGCCGGTTGTGAGTTGCCGGTTGCCGGTTGTGAGTTGCCGGTTGCCGGTTGTGAGTTGCCGGTTGTGAGTTGCCGGTTGTGAGTTGCCGGTTGCCGGTTGGGTAATGCCGGCCGCTGAACATACTGGCAACTGGTAACTCACAACCGGCAACTGAAATCATTTCATAATCCCGGCCCGGCTTAGTGCGGCCTGGTAGCGGCGGGCGTTTACCAGATGCTCCCGCTCGTTACGGGCAAAGGCGTGGTAGCCGCTGAAATCTTCCTTGGCGCAGAAGTACAGGTACTGGTGCTGCTCGGGGTTCAGCACGGCGTCGATGCTGGCGATGCTGGGCAGGTTGATGGGGCCGGGCGGTAGCCCCGCGTACTTGTAGGTGTTGTAGGGCGAATCCTTTTGCAGGTGTACGTTAAGCACGCGCTTGATGCCGAAGTCGCCGTTGGCGTACACGACCGTCGGGTCGGCCTGGAGCTTCATGTCCCGTTTGAGGCGGTTGACGTAGACGCCGGCCACCCGGGGCCGCTCGTCGGCGTGCTGCTGCTGCTCGGCTTCCACGATGCTGGCCAGGGTGCTGACCTGGGCCCGGGTGAGGTTCATCGCCTTAGCCTTGGCATCACGAGCAGGCGTCCAGAACTTCTCATACTCCTTTTTCATGCGCTGCATGAGGTTATCGGCCGTCGAGTTCCAATACAGCTCGTAGGTGTTCGGGATGAACATCGTCATGATGGTCGTCGTGTCAAAACCCAGGCTTTTGGTATAAGTCGGGCTGCTGAGCAGGCTGTCGAACTGGCCGGGGCGGGTATCGATGGCCGTGCTGAGCTTGCGGGCCAGCTCGTCGCGCAAACGGATATTCTGAAACGTGAGCTTCAGCGGCGACTGGCGGCCGGCCCGCAGATCGGTGACGAGCTGGCGGTTGGTGTAGCCATCTTTGAGCTCGTAGCGGCCGGGCTTCATCAGCTGGTTGTATTTCATCAGCTTGGCCACGAAGCGAAACGACAGCCGGTCGACAATGACGCCCGTAGCATCGAGGGAGTCCATCACGGCCTTGTAGCTTTCCCCGCGCCGAATCAGCACGTAGGTGGGGCGGCCCTTGGTTTCGACGTTGGGGGTGAAGAAAACCTGGTAGAAATAATAGGAGAAGCTGACGAACATGACGCCAATAACGGCCGTGACGGCAGCGAAACGGTTGCGCCGACGAACAGCCTTGGCTTTGGCTTCAGGACGATACGGTTTGAACATTGGGGCAGAAGCGGGAATTAGGTAGCAGAAAAATAACACCGACTGGGCTAAGGCGGCCAGCCAGCTGACCGGCAGGCCCGGCGGGGCTTCAAAAGTACGCGTTCTGCTTCTCTCCCGCTTTTTTCAATTTCGACCGGCCGGTTTCTCCCGTTGGCTGGCCCTGGCCCGGCTCAGCAACCAGCAGTTTCGGCTTTGGCGGAGGTAGTGCTTTGACGTAGCTTTACGATCCCGGGCGGCGTAGCAAACCGTTCCCACGGCCGAGCAGACTTTTTAAAGCTCGCGGCCATCAGTCATTCCGTTTCACCACTTCCCTTCATTTTCAGTTTATGTCACAACCTTACTCCTCTCCTTTCCTCCGGCGAATGGCTCTGGCCCTCGGCCTTGGATTGGGTGTCAGCACCGCCCAGGCGCAGCAGGCACCGCTGGCGCTGTATTCCTTCACGGGTGCGGCGGGTACCGAAGCCACCTTCCCGGCCGATGCTCAACCGGCCAATGCCACGTTCAGCCCCATGTCGCGCGGCACGGGCGTTACGGCATCGGCGGGTGCCAACACCTTTTCCGCTACCGGCTGGAGCATGACGGCGCTGGATGCCACCGACTATTTCAGCTTCACGGTGCAGCCGGCCGGCGGCTTCAGCGCCCGCCTCGACAGCATTGTACTGGATGAGCGCCGCTCCGGCACGGGCATCACCACCTGGGTTTTGCGCTCCAGCCGCGACAACTTCATGGCCAACGTGATTACGGTGACGGTACCGGACGATACCGAAACCCGCGCCAACAAGCGGATCGAGCTGCCCCTCGCTGCCTTTGCCAATGTGACCACGCCGGTTGAATTCCGCCTTTTCGGCTACAATGCCGAGGCGGCCACCGGCAGCTGGCGCATCGACAATGTGCGCACGTACGGAGTGTTGTCGCCCGTTACGGGTGGGGTTCCTACCGTATCGTTCGGCGCCGCCAGCGCCACGGTAGTGGAGAATGTGGGTACCATCACGGTGCCGGTTACGCTCAGCAGCGTCAGCACCCGGGCCATTAGCGTGGATGTGGTAGTAGCCACTCCGGCCGGCACGGCTACCGCTCCCGCCGACTATACGTACACGACCCAAACCGTCACCTTCCCGGCCAACTCCACCACTGCTCAAAACGTGACGGTAACCGTGGTTGACGATGCCGTAGCGGAATCCGACGAAACCGTAATTCTGAAGCTGCAGAACGTAGCCCCCGCCGGCAGCGCCGATGCCTCGACGGGTACTTACACGCTCACCATCCAGGACAACGACAACACCAGCGGCCCTACCATTTTGACCGTAGCCGCCGTTACCGCCAACGACGCCGCAGGCGTACCCACCCGGTTGGGCAGCACGGTAACCGTACGGGGTACCATCTACGGCACCAACACCCGCACTGCCGGCTACCTGCTGTCCGTTATTGACCCTACCGGCGGCATTGGCATTTTCGCCTCGGCCAACATCGGTACGCCGGCCATTATGCTCGCCGAAGGTGACTCCGTAGAAATAACGGGGGCCGTAGCGCAGTTCCGCGGCCTTACCCAGCTCACGGTGACGAACATCGTACCGGCCGGCCGGGCCCGCCGCATCTACCAGCCCCGCACCCTGACCGGGGCCCTGACTGAAAATGACGAATCGGAGCTGGTGCGCATTGCCGGCCCGCTGACCTCCGTCGATCCGGCGCAGTGGACGACGACCTCCACTGCTGCAGGCTACAATGTTGACGTACGCGACGCCGCGGGCACCATCTATCAGCTGCGCATCAACCTCAGCACCACGGCTTACAACATGCCCGCGCCAACTGGTCCGTTCTCGGCTACCGGCCTCGGCGGCCAGTTCGACACGACCACGCCCTTCACCGAAGGTTATCAGCTGGTGCTACGGCGGGCGGGCGATATTGCGTTGGTCTCCGCTGCGCGGGAGCCGGCTTTCGCCCGCAATATCAGCCTGTATCCTAACCCCGCCACTACTACCCTCACGTTGAGCGTGGGCGCTGCCGGACGTGGAGCTACCGTTGAAATCGTGAACCTGCTGGGCCAGCGCGTGCAGCACCTGATAGCCACCCAGGAGGCAGTTGCGCTGGACGTAACGGCCCTGCAAGCAGGGGTGTACGCCATTCGCTTCACCACCAAAGAAGGCTCGGTTACCCGCTCGTTCGTAAAGCAATAAAGGATTTTAGTTTATTTGAAAAGAGCCCTGGCTATCTAGCCAGGGCTCTTTTTTTGACTGCCGGGCAAGTAAACCGTAACCCAACGGACAAAATCCGCGAATGAGTGGCAGTTATGTGATGCTCGTGTTACCTTGCCGCTCTCCCCGCCGTTTTTCACTCTTCCCTTGCCTTCGTCTATGGCCGCCACTCTGCTCCGCATCCACCCCGACAACCCACCCCAGAACCGTATTCAGCAAGTGGTGGACGTCCTGCGCAAAGGCGGCATCATCATCTACCCCACCGATACGGTATACGGCATCGGGTGCGACATTCACAATGCCAAGGCCGTGGAACGGCTGTGCCGCATCAAGGGCCTGAACCCGGACAAGGCCAACCTCAGCTTTATCTGCTCCGACTTGTCGCACATTGCCGACTACGCCCACGGCATCACCACGCCGGTCTACAAAGTCATCAAGAAGGCGCTGCCCGGGCCTTTCACCTTCATCTTTGAGGCCAGTGCCAAAGCGCCCCGCCAGGGCGGCAACAAGCGCAAAACCGTGGGTATCCGGGTGCCCGACAACACCATCATCATCCAGCTGGTCAAGGAGCTGGGCAACCCCATCTTCAGCACCTCGGTGCGCGAGGACGAGAATACCCTCGACGAGTACGTTACCGACCCCGACCTGATTTTCGAAAAATACCGCCTGCTCGTGGACCTGATCATCGACGGCGGCTTCGGCAACAACGTGCCCAGCACCATCATCGACTGCACCAACAATGACTTTGACCTTATTCGTCAGGGTGCCGGCGACATCGAGCAGTATCTGTAAGGGGGGGGCAATAGGGAGTTGCTGTTCAATCCACGCCGCTTCGCGTTGGCTAGACATCAACTCACCAGTGCACAACTTCACCGCTTATGCTTCCACCGCCGGTGCGTCCAGAGGTAGTCGCTGGGCAACGCCCGGATGTCGCGTTCCAGATGCCGGACGAAGGCGTCCGTAATAGCAAACTTGCCGGGCTCCAGCGGAGCATCGCCGTCGTAAAGCTCCGTCAGCACAATTTCGTAGTAGCCCCGCCGCTGCCGCTGGATGCTGACGTATACCACCGGATAATGAAACTGCGCGGCCAGCCGGTCGGCGCTGGTATAGAACCCCGAATCCTGGTGCATGAACGTCGTCCAGTACGGCTGATCCTCGGGCCCGGCGGCCTGGTCTGACAGCAGGCTCACCACCCGCAGGTCGCCCCGATTCCGGACTAGGTTGCGCAACGTTTCGCGCATCGGAATAAGCCGGGCCCCGGTACGGGTCCGCAGACGATACATGAAATCCTCGAAAAACGGGTTCGACAAAGGTTTGTAGACCCCATCGGCGCGGGCTGATAGCCACACGGCGCCGGAAGTCAGCACCCATTCCCAGTTGCCCGCGTGGGAGCTAAGTCCCAAAGCCGTACGCCCCTTGGCATGCCACTGCTCCAGCACCTCCGGATTGCGAAAAAACACGCGCCGTTTGAGTTCCGCCGGGGTCATCACGCCTAGTTTCAGGGTTTCGACCATTACTTCGGCAAAGTGGCGGTAGAACTGCCGGGCAATGCGCCGTATCTCAGCATCCGTTTTTTCCGGGAACGAGTTGCGCAGATTTGTCAGCACTATCTGCTGCCGGTAGCGGATTACAAAGGCCAGCAGCAGATAGATGCCATCGGCCAGCCCGTAGAGCAAGCGCAGCGGCAGGTACGCCAGCCCAAGCAGCAGCCATTCCAGCGGACGGTAATACCAGGGATATTTTCGGGGTGGGTTCATCGCGACAGCGCCGCGCCGGCCGGAGCATACTCTGCTGGATTGCGGCGCAGGAGGGTTTTCTGGGCCGAAAGTAGCTTATTTTTCGCGTCACGAACCTCCACTGTCAGGAAGTAGTCGCCCGCGGGGAGCTTGCTGATGTCCACGTTGCCCACGACCGGAGTACTCCGCCCGGCCATGCCGGTAGCCGAAGCAGCAGTAGTCAGCAAATCTTTTACCCCATCTGCCGGCCGGATGCGATACCGCAATTGCAATGCCTGATCCGGGGCCGCATTATACAGTTCAGCGTAGAAGAACAGCTGATCGGCCCCGCGGGCATACAGGCCCCCGGGAGCCCGCGTCAGACTGAAATTGCCCCGGATAAAATTACTTTGCTCCAACGATTTCGACGCTGGCCGGGCCAACACAACAATATCACTGACTATCAATCCCTTGGATTCGGCCTCCAGCACCAACGGCACATCTACCACCGTCACGCGTCCGCCACGGTACTGGTCGCGTACGTGGCCGCGGAGCGTGTACGCACCATCGGGCAAGGCAATGCGCTTCTGAAAGCTGACCGGATTTTTCAGACTAATTGTCGTGTCACTCAGCACCGGGGGCTTCAGGGTGATGGTTTCCTGGTAGACGGCAGTGCCATCAGATTTCAATACTTCCAGCGTAAGCGTCGCGGCCGCCTGAAATAATTTAGGGCCCCGGCGCTTATAGATCAGCGCCTGCCCTGGTACGGTAGCGTATATTTCCACCACGCTGCCCTTCACCGACAGATCCTCATTGCGAAAACGAGCCACGTCGAGAATCAATAATGGCGGCGCGGCCGCTTCGGCCCCGCTAGCGGCGAGAAAAAATACCACCACAGACCAAAGAGAGAACAAACGTGTCATGCTAGAGTGATTGTATGAAAGTACATTTTCCGTAGAAGGCTACTGCGCCGGCAATTGGTTCAGTAGCGGTAGTCGACAGCTAGAAAAACTTCAACTTTATTCATCATGGCCACAACCTGCTTCACTCAGCGGTAATCGAGCCTGAAAACCGGCTCTGGGGGCTCTGATCTCAGCCCAACCCGTTGGCTTGCCGCCGCGGATGCGGTTGTATCCTTGACCAACATTAGTCTTCCTGGCTGGTATTTGTACTATTGAGCACCTGTTTTTTCTCCCGTCCCTATGCCCGTTCTGTTTGAAGCCCAGTACAATCCGCCAACCACCTTCTTTGCCGCGCTGGCCGGAGCCGACGCCTTGCGGCTGGAACGGCATGAGCATTACCACAAGCAAACCTACCGCAACCGCTGCCTGATTCTGACCAATCAGGGCGTAAAGCCGCTTACCATACCCGTAGTGAATGGCAACCGCAGCGGAAAAGTGTTGACTTCGGCTTTGGAAATCGACTACCGCCAGAACTGGGTGCACACGCACTGGCGCAGCCTGCAAACCGCTTACGGCGGCACGCCGTACTTTGAATATTACGCCGACTACCTGCACGACATCTACGTACAGAAACCCCCGCTCCTTTTCGACCTGAACCTTACCCTGCTGCACTTTTATCTGCGCTGCCTGCGGCTGCCGATTCCCGTCGAATTTACCGCCGACTATCGTCCAGCCTACCCTGATTCAGCCGTGCTCGACCGGCGTGATTGGCTGACTCCAAAAGCGCTGCCACTGCCCGAACCTGACACTACGTCCGGCCTGGGGTCTCTCCGACCCTATCCGCAGACGTTTGGTAAAGATTTTGTACCCGGGCTCAGTATATTAGACCTGCTTTTTATGCAGGGCCCGGCCGCCGGCAGTTTTCTTACGTAGCACTACTGTTGCCGCCGAACCTTCACCCGACTCTGCCTGTTTTCAGGTTATATCGGCCCAACCCGCTCAGGCAGCTTAAGCTGTTGCGGGGTTCTGTTTTTCTTTACTACCTTATTTGCATGGAAGCTAAATTCTCAAATCGAGTCAAGGAGGTCATCTCCCTGAGCCGGGAAGAGGCCATCCGGCTCGGGCACGACTATATCGGCACCGAACATCTGTTGCTAGGCATGATTCGCGAAGGGGAAGGCACGGCGATTGGGTTGCTCAAGAAATTGGGCGTATCCGTCGACGAGCTGAAATACGCCCTCGAGCAAGCCACCCGCAACACGGCCACGCAGGGCACGAGCATCACCGGCTCCATTCCGCTGACCAAACAGACCGAGAAAGTCCTTAAGATTACTTACCTCGAGGCCAAAATCTTCAAAAGTGAAATCATCGGCACGGAACACCTGCTGCTTTCGATTCTGCGTGATGAAGACAATATTTCGTCCCAAATTCTCAGCAAATTCAACGTGAACTACGAAGCCGTTCGCGACTCGCTGGACTACCACGGCAACACTGCCCCCACCGACCGCGCCCCCGACACTGACGACGATGACAACGACCGCCTCTTCGGCGGCGGCGCGGGCAAAGCCGGCGCCGGCAGCTCCTCGGCCCCCAAGAAGCCCGGCGAAAAGTCCCGCACTCCGGTGCTCGACAACTTTGGCCGCGACCTGACCAAGCTGGCCGAGGACGACAAGCTCGACCCTATTGTGGGCCGTGAAAAGGAGATTGAGCGCGTCGCCCAGATCCTGAGCCGCCGTAAAAAGAACAACCCCATCCTGATCGGTGAGCCCGGCGTGGGTAAAACGGCTATTGCCGAAGGCCTCGCCTTGCGCATCATCCAGAAGAAAGTGTCGCGCGTGCTGTTCGGTAAGCGCGTGGTCACGCTCGACCTGGCTTCGCTGGTAGCCGGTACCAAGTACCGCGGCCAGTTTGAGGAGCGCATGAAGGCCGTGATGAACGAGCTGGAGAAGTCGCCCGACGTGATTCTGTTCATTGATGAGCTGCACACGATTGTGGGTGCCGGCGGAGCTTCGGGTTCGCTGGATGCTTCCAACATGTTCAAGCCGGCGCTGGCCCGGGGCGAGATTCAATGCATCGGGGCTACCACGCTGGACGAGTACCGGCAGTACATTGAGAAAGACGGCGCCCTGGCCCGTCGTTTCCAGATGGTGATGGTCGACCCGACCACGCCGGAGGAAACCATCGAAATCCTGCACAACATCAAGGATAAGTATCAGGACCACCACCACGTAGTGTACACCGACAAGGCCATTGAGGCCTGCGTAAAGTTGTCGGACCGCTATATGAGCGACCGGTTCCTGCCCGACAAGGCTATCGACATTCTCGATGAAGCCGGCGCGCGCGTGCACATCAATAACATTGTGGTGCCCGAGGATATCCTCAAGCTCGAAGAGAGCATCGAGAACATCAAGACGGAGAAAAACCGGGTGGTGAAGTCGCAGAAATACGAGGAAGCCGCCCAGCTCCGCGACAAGGAGAAGAAGCTCCTGGAGCAGCTCGACACCGCCAAGAAGAGCTGGGAGGACGAAACCAAGAAGAAGCGCTACACGGTGAAAGAGGAAAACGTGGCCGAGGTTATTGCCATGATGACCGGCATTCCCGTGGTGCGCGTGGCCCAGAACGAAAGCCAGAAGCTGCTCAATATGGGCGAAGAGCTGCAGGGCCGGGTAATTGGTCAGGATAAAGCCATCAAGCAGCTGGTGAAAGCCATCCAACGCACCCGCGTAGGCCTGAAGGACCCGAAAAAGCCGATTGGCTCGTTCGTATTCCTGGGTCCGACGGGCGTAGGCAAAACGGAGCTGGCTAAGGTGCTGTCGACGTACTTGTTTGATAAGGAAGACTCGCTCGTCCGGATCGACATGAGCGAATACATGGAAAAATTCAGCGTATCGCGGCTGGTAGGGGCACCTCCCGGCTACGTGGGCTACGAAGAAGGCGGGCAGCTGACGGAGAAAATCCGCCGCAAGCCATACTCGGTAATCCTGCTCGACGAGATTGAGAAGGCCCACCCCGACGTGTACAACCTGCTGCTCCAGGTGCTCGACGATGGTATTCTGACCGACGGCCTCGGCCGCAAGGTGGACTTCCGCAACACCATCATCATCATGACGTCCAACATCGGAGCCCGCGACCTGCAGGACTTCGGCGCGGGTATCGGTTTCGGCACCAAAGCCCGGGTTGATGGCATTGATGATATGATGAAGGGCACCATTACCAATGCCCTGAAAAAGACTTTCTCGCCCGAGTTCCTCAACCGTTTGGATGACGTTATCGTCTTCAACTCACTGGACAAGAAGGACATCCACAAAATCATCGACATCTCGCTGGCCAAGCTGCTGAGCCGGATTCAGACGTTGGGCTACAAAGTAGAGCTGACGGAGAAAGCCAAGGACTTCGTGGCCGAGAAAGGCTATGATCCGAAATACGGCGCGCGTCCGCTGAACCGGGCTATTCAGAAGTACATCGAAGATCCGATTGCCGAGGAAATCCTGAAAGCTGAAATCGTGCAGGGTGACGTCATCACCGCCGATTATGCCGAAGGCGCTGAGGAGTTGACCTTCGCGGTATCGAAGAGCGGCGAGAAGCCCAACCTGGCCAGCGACGAGCGGCCCGAGGAAGCGCCCGAGCCGACGGACGATGAGCCGAAAGACAACAAGAAGAAGGGCGAGTAATCGTCCGGATTAATTAAGAGGCCGGTTCCGCGAGGAGCCGGCCTTTTTTGTTGCCGCACCTGCCTTATTTTGGGTATTTTTGACAATACTGAATTTCTTCAGCTATGAACGCACCGCAAAAGACTACCTATACCCCGGAAGAATATCTGGCCATTGACCGATCTGCTGAGCACAAAAGCGAATTCTGGGATGGGCAGATTATGGCCATGTCGGGGGCGCAGCAGGAACACCTTGAAATTGTGCGCAACATCTCAGGACACTTTTTCTCTCGCCTGAAGAAGGGCTGCAGTGCCTATACCAATGACACGCGCATTCACATTCCGGTAAGTGGCAGCTATACGTATCCGGATATTGCCGTAATCCGTGGTAACAAGGAAACCACGGCTGATTCCTTCGATACGTTTACCAACCCCATCTTACTGGTCGAAGTCCTGTCGCCCAGCACCGAAGCTAATGACCGGAGCGCAAAGCTGCTGCGCTACCTGAGCATTGCTTCGCTACGCGAATATTTGCTGGTAAATTCCCGGACGCTGGAGGTAGTGCTCTACACCAAAGACCCGGAATCAGGGCGCTGGTACGTGACGACGGCCGAACAGCTGACCGACGTTGTCCGCCTGCCAAGCGTGGATTGTAACCTGACGCTGGCCGAGATGTACCAGGGGGTAGAACTGGCGTAGGCCAGTGGCAGCCACCTGAAAAGCCGCCCAAAACTGTGCGGCTTTTTTTGCGGGGTTGCGTTACCTTTGACCTCACTTCTCATCCCACCATTTCCTCAATGTCCGACCCGCACGCTGACGCCCAACTGAGCAAACTCGAAGTTCTCGACCGAAAAAACCAGGAGGCCCTGCTCGGCGGCGGCCAGGCCCGCATCGATGCCCAGCACAAAAAAGGCAAGCTCACCGCCCGGGAGCGGGTTGATCTGCTAATGGACGAGGGTTCGTTCGAGGAAATCGGCAAGTTCGTGATGCACCGCTCCAAGGACTTCGGGCTGGACAAAGAGTACTACCTCGGCGACGGCGTAGTGACGGGCTACGGCACGGTGAACGGCCGGCTGGTCTACGTCTTCTCCCAGGATTTCACGGTGTTCGGCGGCTCGCTGAGCGAAACCCACGCCGAGAAAATCGTGAAGATCATGGACCTGGCCATGAAAAACGGCGCGCCGGTTATCGGACTCAACGATTCGGGCGGGGCCCGGATTCAGGAAGGCGTGGTGAGCCTAGGCGGCTACGCCGATATCTTCTACAAGAATACCCTGGCCTCGGGCGTGGTGCCGCAGCTGTCGGCCATCATGGGGCCGTGTGCGGGCGGGGCGGTGTATTCGCCCGCCATTACGGACTTCGTGCTGATGGTGGAAAACACGAGCTACATGTTCGTGACCGGCCCGAACGTGGTGAAGACCGTGACCCACGAGAACGTGACCAGCGAAGAGCTTGGCGGTGCCAGCACCCACTCTACCAAGAGCGGCGTGACGCACTTTTCGTGCGCCAACGAAGTAACCTGCATCACCAACGTGAAGCAGCTGCTGAGCTACATGCCCCAGAACTGCGAGGAAACGGCCCCGATGGTACCCTACGAC
>NZ_BAABDJ010000039.1:0-82045 GCF_039539565.1 Hymenobacter fastidiosus
AACTCATGTCCCTGCTAACCCTAAAATTTCATATTATCGATTCGCAACCTGCTTCGTGATGGGTATATATATGATATCCGATTCACCAAAGCATTGCATGTAGCTGCTGGTGAGTCCTACTGACGGATTTTGCTCCAGAAAATCAACCTGGCGCCGGAGGCGGTCCGGCCGGGCAATGTCATCAGCATCCATTTTGGCGATATAGCGGCCACGGGCCAGTTCAGCACCATAGTTATCGCTGGAGGAGCGGCCGCGGTTCTGGGAATTGGCCAGCACCCGCACGCGCGGATCGGTTTCGTAGCTGCGGGCCACGGCCAGGCTGCCGTCGGGCGAGCAGTCGTCTACGATGATGAGCTCAAAGTCCGGCAGGGTCTGGCTCAGGATGCTGTCGATGGCCGGACGCAGGTACTCCCCGGCATTGTAAACGGGCAGAATTACGGAAACCAGCGGCGCTTGGGAGTCAGGCATAAGCGAAGGAAAGGCAGCAGTAGCCGGTATACCAGGGGCACGCCGGGCGTTGAACCTGCAAAAATACCGGGTTTCCGGATAAAGTAGTTACCCCAGCCCGGATTAGCTGCTGGGCGCCGACAAAAAGCGGGCTGGCAGAAGCAGCTGTAAATCAGGCTGTGGATCCGGCTTCGGCCAGGCGCTGCTGCAAGGCCCGCACCTGCCGGAATACGGCCACGGCATCTTCGCGTTGAGCTATCGATACTTTAAAGTTATACAGTAGGCGCATCGTCTCGAAGTTGCTGGTCAGCTCTTCCAGGTTGGGGCGCAGCAGGGCATTTACCAGGTTGCCGGGCTGCCGGGCAATCTGCGAGGCCAGCCACAGCAGCCGCTTGGCGTAGAGTTGCCGGAAACGGGACTCGCTCAGCTCCGGGTGGCGGAAGATGAAGTAGTACACTACGCTGGTCAGCTGCGAGGAGGCCGTGCCGCGGGCCATGCGCAATAGATACTGCCACGTCAGGCGCTCCTTGAACATAAAGTGGCGGAAGCGCAGGTGCTCATCGTACCAGAGCACATAGCCAGCCAGCCGCAGCGCGTCGCCCAGCTCCACGTCTTCGGCACCCGAGAGCACCTTACCACGCTTGGCCGAGGTGGTGAAAGTAAAGCCGTGGGTCAGCAGCTTGCGCCACCCCGACTGCCGCACTACCGAGCAGGCCCCGTAGAGGTAGCCTTCCCTGGCCGGCAGCGGCCCGCTTTTGCCCCCGTTCTGCGGTCCCACGGCATACACGGCCTGAAACTCCGGAAACCAGGCCGGCGGCGGCACTTCAAAGGCCCCCTCGGCATGGGCGCCCAGCACCCCGATTTCGGGGTGGGCTGACAGCACCTCGTAGGCGCGCCGCACGTAGTCGGGAGCCAGCCAATTGTCATCGTCCACGACGGCCACAAACTCGTAGGCCGCGGCGGCGAAGCCCTGGACCAGGGCGTGTTCCTTGCCCGGGTGGGGCTCGTCGAGCACCCGAAACGGGACGGGTAGGGCCAGTGCGCACCCCAGCTTTTCGGCTACTGCCAGCGTGTCGTCCTTGGAGGCATTGCTGATGATGAGCACCTCCCAGGGAACGTGCGCGGGCACCTGCTGGGCAGCTACGTGGCGGAGCATTTCGGGCAGGCGCGCGGCCCCGTTGTAGGTGCAAATGAGCACGGTAACGCCCGCGGCAGCTGAAGGCGAAGTAGACATGAAGACAGGGTTTCTCAGGTACGGCAAGGCGGCGTGGCAGCCCACGAATGCGGGAAAATCAGCTACGGCGCTGACAAAGGTAGCAGCGGCAGCCGGCCGGTAAGCAACCGGAGCGTGAAAGCCGGCAGTTCCTTGTTGAGCGTGCGCACCGATAAGCGGGTAAACTCGGCGAAAAGCCGGCGGAATTCTCCCCACCGCTGCTGCTGCCACAACAGGGTGCACAGCTGAATGTAGTACCAGTTTACCGAGGCCATGATTTCAGCGTGGTAGCGGCCCCGGAAGTACTCCAGCATCGTCAGCTTGGTGCGCAGGTTTTGCCGGTAGCGCTTTTCCTGGTCGAGGCTCGACCAGATGCCGCCGCCGTGCTGCCGGTAGTGCGCCACAACGCCGGGCTGGTAGGCAGCCGTGCCGTATTCAGTGAGCAGGCTGTAGAGGAAATAGTCGCCGTTGCTGACGGTGGTAAAAGCCGCCGGGAACGGCGGCAGCACGTGGTTGCGGTACAGCGTACTGAGCGTCGGCGGGCAGTAGTCGCGCACGATGTCGCGCTGGGTTAGCTCGCGGCGGAAGTTCTCGGGCACGATGCTGTCTTTTATGACGCGGCCCTGCTCATCGGTCATGGCGCAGTCGCCGAAGCACATCACTACTTCCGGGCGGTGGTCGAGCAGGGCTACCTGCCGCCGCAACTTGCGCGGGTCGGTCCAGTAGTCGTCGCCTTCGAGCATGGCCACGTACTGCCCCCGGCAGGCTTCGTAGGTGCGAATAAAGTTCGGTTGGGCTCCCACATTGTGAGGCCCCGTAACCAGGCGGATTTTGCCGGGATGCTGCTGCTGGTAGTCCTCAATAACCGCCCGGGTGTGGTCCGTGGAGTAGTCTTCGCCAATTACCAGCTCCACCGCGAAGTCCGTCTTCTGCATCAGCACGCTTTCAATAGCCTGAGCAATGAAAGCCTCGTGGTTATAGGTAATCATGCAGACACTAACCTTGGGTGCGGCCATGGATGTATTTTTTTTCCAGCTCCAGCAAGTTCCGACTACGGTCCTTAAGCTTGCGTGCCGGTACGCCGCCCACCAGCGTAAAGGGTGCCGTGCTCCTGGTAACGAGGGAGTGGGCCGCCACCGCCGTACCCTCGGCCAGCTCCACTCCCGGCAGAATGGTGGAGCCGGTGCCAATCAGCACGTGCCGATAAGCCCGCACTGGCGCCGACTCCGTGCCCAGCGCCTCGCGCGGCACCATGGCGTTGGTCATATGCTCCCCGCTGTAGTCGTCGGAGGAAGAGAAAATACGCACGTAGGGGGCGCTGGTAAAAAAGTCGTCGAGCGTGATGTCACCCAGGCCGTTGAGGAAGTTGAAAGCCGAAATGTGGCAGTAGCTGCCAATGCGCAGCGCCGCCCCGCCCGATACGGCAATGACGCAGAAGTTGTCGATGCGCACGTGGCTGCCAATATGGATGTTGCCGGTGTTGTAGATGGTGGCTGTTTTCGAGATGCGCACGTTCTCCCCCACTGCTGCGAAGCCCAGCTCGGCTAATTCTTCCGGTGAATAGTATCCAATCATAGTAGCAGAAAAAACAACTGGCACCCCGCCGCAGCCGGCCGGCCGCGTGGCGCTCAGACCAGGGTATACTGAGTGAGCAGCTCCCGTACGGCGGCCGGCTCGTTGAACATCAGCGCGTCCAAAATAGAAAGATTGGGCACAAACCCCGGCTGCCGCTGCGGATAGGGTAGCGGGGCCGACTGCAGGAACTGCAATTCAATGCCGGCCACCGCAAAATCGGCCCGCTGGTAAAGGCGGGTGCCGTTGATGGCATTTACGTAGTGCGTGGCTCCCTCCTGCCGGCAAATGTCCAGCACCCGGGCAGGTCCGCTCAGGTGGGCATTCTGGTAAGTAGTAGCTGTGGGCACCAGCTCACCAGGGAGCTGCAGATAGTGGTGAACCTGCCGCAGGCTTTCCGTGGCAACTTCCGCCGCTGACCTTTCCCGGGCGCCGACGAAAGTCTGCGCTACCAGCTCCAGCACCCGCTCCACCTGCGGGGCCCGGCTGTAGCTTTGGCGTAGCGTGCGCATAAACTTGGCGTACCAGCCCGGGAAAAGCCGGTTTTTCACCTGGGTTGCCCTGACTGTGCGGTGGCTGCTGACTTTTTCCAGCGGCAGCGTAAAGAGGTAGGAACGCCCATTTACCAGCAAATGGTTGCGGTTAACCCAGCCTTGCAGCATAAACTGCACGTCGTCGTAGACCACGAACCGGTCGACAGCATTAAGCAGCTGGTAATAACCCAGATACGGAAACAGATAGGGCTGCATGATGGCTAACTTCATGCGTATTTTTCCCTAATCAACTGGCTGATAAGACGCACCTCCTCGTGCTCGAGCTGCTGATAAAACGGCACGCACGGCGCCCGGGTCGTGTGTTGAGCATGTAGAGGGTTAGAAAAAGGAACGAAAGATAAAGAGGGTAATGGGGCCATCACGAAAGAACTGTTTTT
The DNA here is from genome assembly GCF_039539565.1 of Hymenobacter fastidiosus. Lineage (NCBI taxonomy): Bacteria > Pseudomonadati > Bacteroidota > Cytophagia > Cytophagales > Hymenobacteraceae > Hymenobacter > Hymenobacter fastidiosus. Next base: position 4,164 of record NZ_BAABDJ010000039.1, read on the forward strand.
GGGAAAAATAGATGGTTTTGCGCGCGAGCCGCTTGAGGCGGGTGCGTAAGGTTAGTTGAATTAGACCACCGCCATGTTTTTTTATCCTGGTGCGCAGAATGAGAAAGCATTGCTTTTCAAGAACAGGTACTAGGCGAAAAAGGTCCGCACAACATCGATTACAGTCTGCTGGTCCGCTTCCGTAAGCTCGTAATATAACGGCAACCGAACCAGGCATTGATCATAACGAGTTGCGTGAGGCAGGTCTCGTCCATCGTGTTTCGCGCGGTAGAACGTACTATTATGAAGGGTCTGATAGTGAAAGACGGCTAGAATGCCGGCCGCTGCCAGCTGCTGAATCAATGCCTGCCGTTGAGTTCTGTCCGCACAGATCAGGTAAAAGATATGGCCGTTGTGCCGGGCATAGTCCGGGAGTGTGGGAACCGCAAAGCAGCCCGCTTGGGCCAGGGGCAGCAACGCCGCGTAGTATCGGTTCCATTGCCGGAGCCGCTGCTGCTGAATGACAGCAAGCTGCTCTAACTGGGCCAGCAGATACGCCGCCGTCAGCTCCGGCGGTAAGAAGGAAGAACCCACGTCCACCCATTGATACCGGGCCGTTTCACCCCGGAAAAAAGCCGCGCGGTTGGTTCCTTTCTCCCACAGAATTTCGGCGCGGGCAGCAAACCGGGGGTCGTTGATGGCCAGCAAGCCGCCTTCGCCCGCGCTGATGTTCTTGGTTTCATGGAATGAAAAAGCCGCCAGATGACCGATGCTACCCAGGGGGCGGTCAAGATAAAAGCTTTCAATGGCCTGTGCGGCATCTTCGATGACCACTAAACCGTGGTGCTCTGCCAGGGCCATGATAGGAGCCATATCGCAGGCAACCCCGGCATAATGCACTGGTACAATAGCCCGGGTACGGCGGGTAATCAGGGCTGCCACTTGTCCGACAGCCATATTGGGATGACTGGCTGAGCTATCGGCAAAAACGATGCGGGCTCCCCGCAGTACAAAGGCATTGGCCGTGGAGGTGAACGTAAACGACGGTATAATGACCTCGTCGCCGGGCTGCAGGTCGAGCAGCAGAGCGGCCATTTCCAGTGCGGCGGTACCACTGGTAGTCAGCAGCGCTTTTTGAATTCCGTAGCGGTGCTCAAAAAATGTCTGGCATTGCCGGGTAAAAGCTCCGTTGCCGGAAAGGTGGCCATTGCTTACCGCCTGCTGAATGTATTCCAGCTCCCGGCCGGCGAGGGCCGGCTTATTAAACGGGATTCTCATAAGCAAGCGGTTCGCAGGTAGTATCCCTGACGATGTAAAGAGGGCGGTTGCGAACTTGTTCGAATGTTTTACCGACGTACAGCCCCACGATGCCCAGGACCAGAATAATCAACCCCGAAAAAAAGCTGATGGAAATAATCAGACTGGCATAACCCGGCACCGTGATCTGGCCGAGCCAGAAGCGAACTAAACTCAGGAGGCCCAGCATAAAGGCCCCGGCCGATAGCAGCAGGCCCAGACAGGCAGTCAGACGCAACGGCTTATCAGAATGAGCCAGCAACACATCCGTCGCCAGACGCAGGCGTCGGCGCAAGCTGTAGGTGCCAGGTCGGCCAGCAGCAGCGTGCTGTACCGGCAGCGTAGTCTGCCGAAACCCCACCCAACCTACCATGGTCGGGAAATAGCGAATACTTTCGCGCAACTGCCCAACCCTGGTAATAACCCGCTGATGATAGATGCCGAAATTGGCTACCTGCGGGTCTTGCCGGGTATCGGTCAGGTAGGAGAGCAGCCGATAGAATGCTTTTGAAAGCGTGGTTTTCAACCAGGTGTCCTGGCGCTGTTGTCGGCTGGCCAGCACCACGTCGTACCCTTCCAGTGCCTTACGGTACAGGCGGCCTATTTCCTCCGGCTGATCCTGCAGGTCACAGTCCATAACCACTACCCATTGGCCCTGCGCCAGATCGAGGCCGGCGGTGAGCGCATGGTGCTGGCCAAAATTGCGACTCAGGCGTAACCCTTTGATGCGTGGGTTTCGGGCGGCCTGGTGCTGAATTCCCGCCCAGCTTTCGTCCTGACTGCCATCATCTACCAGGATGATTTCGTAGTCCGGGGAAAGGGTCGTAAGTTCTCGCTCAATTCGCGTCACAAGTTCGTTAAGCAGCAGCGCGGCCTGATACACCGGACTGACAACTGAAAATAAAGGCGCAGGGACAGCAGCGGACATTGAATAAAGAAAATATGCACCGGAGTGAAGTCTGAGGGCTTAGGTGAGCAACGCTGCAGCCGGTCAGGTCTTCAAAGATAGTGAGTGCGAAGGCACTGCCGGGAGTCTGCCAGCAGCAAGGACTATGGAGTTTATCAATGAGCACCACAACGCGAGAAGACCCACTACTGCATCTGCTACCCTGGGATACCAAATTTCTGGGCTTCGGTACAGGCCAACTCACCGCGCACGGCCTTTCGGCAGCCGGGCTGCACACCCTGCTGCAGACTGCGCGCCGTCGCCATTGGCGGCTGCTGTACTGGGCTGTTGATCCCCGGGATGTGGTGTCGGTAGCCAGTGCGCAGCAGCAGGGCGCTTTTCTGGCCGATGAGAAAGTGATTTATCAATACTCCGTGCCCGTACAGGTGCCGGATGATACTCTTTCCGCCGGCGTTGTGCCCCTTATACACCTGACGCCAGCGGTAGTACAGCTGGCGCAGCTAAGTGGAGAATTCTCCCGTTTTCGCCGCGATCCTAACTTCGCCGCTGGTGTATTCGAAGCATTGTATGCTCAATGGATTGCCAACGCAATAGCGGGGGCCAACGGTCAGCAAGCTTACGGGCACGTAGGGATTTCTGCCGCCGCACCAGCAGGCCTGGTAACGTTGGCCTATACGCTCCCGAATGCTGCTATTGGTTTACTGGCGGTGCAGTTGTCAGCGCGCGGACAAGGTATTGGCAATCAACTGTTGGCAGCGTGTTATCGGCAACTCATCAAACGGCAGATTCCAGTGTTGACGGTCACTACCCAGGCTGCTAATACGGTGGCCTGCGCCTTTTACGAGCAGCGTGGATTTGTGGAAGTGAAGCGTCAATACCAGTTTCATCTCTGGCTGTAGCACCGGTCCGATAACCATCTTGCTTATTGTTACCGTACTTTTGTGGCCGATCATCTTTGGGTGGAATGGTTTTCCCACCTCTTCCTGCTATGCACATTCTGTTTCTGGTTCCGTATCCTGCGGGCAAGGCACCTTCTCAACGCTTCCGTTTCGAGCAATACCTGCACTTTCTCGCCGAAGCTGGCCACACCTACCAGCTTGAGTCGTTTATTTCGGAGACTACCTGGGCCATTCTCTACAAGCCCGGCCACACCGTAAGCAAGGCCCTGGGCATTCTGGGAGGCTTTTTGCGGCGATTTCTGCTGCTGTCGGAGGTGCCCAAGGCCGATTTCGTCTTTATTCACCGCGAAGCGTCGCCCATCGGGCCGCCTGTTTTCGAGTGGATTATTGCCAAAGTATTCGGCAAGCGCATCATCTACGATTTTGACGACGCCATCTGGATTCCCAATACGTCGGCGGCTAACAGCATCGTGGCGGGCGTGAAGTGGCATCACAAAGTGGGCAGCATCAGCCGCTGGGCCTATAAAATCAGCTGCGGTAACACCTATCTGTGCGATTATGCCCGGCAGTTCAACCCCAACGCGGTGGTCAACCCCACGACCATCGACACGGTGAATCTGCACAACCAGGTGAAAGATCAGCGTACCGATAAGCCGGTGATTGGCTGGACGGGCACGCACTCGACCATGAAATACCTGGAGCAGGTGGTGCCCGTTATTGCCGCGCTGGAGCAGCGCTACGCCTTCGAGTTTCGGGTGATTTCCAACCAGGAGCCGGTGCTGCCACTAGAGTCGCTCTCGTTTCGGCCTTGGCGCAAAGACACTGAAATTGCCGATCTGCTTACATTCAATATCGGTCTGATGCCGCTGGAAGACGACCCGTGGGCTAAAGGCAAGTGCGCCTTTAAAGCCCTGCAATACATGGCTTTGGGGGTGCCGGCAATGGTGTCGCCGGTGGGCATGAACAGCGAAGTAGTAACTGAGGGTGTGAATGGCTACATCTGCGCCACCTACCAGCAGTGGTACGACGGCCTGGCAAAGCTGCTGCAAGACCACGACCTGCGCACCCGCTTTGGTCAGGCGGCGCGGGCCACCATCGAGGCGCGTTTCTCGGTGGAGGCAAACCGGCCTAACTTCTTGGCGCTGTTTGCCTGAAACTGCATGATGTAGAGCGCCGCCAGGTAGAATGGCATCAGCGGAATCTTGTAGCGCACCAGCGTGCCGAAGTTGCCGCTGTTGGTGCCTACGCCGATGGCGAAGATGATGACGAAGATGAAGCAGAACGTGAGTATGGGCTTGCTAATGATGAGCCGAAAGGTTTTCAGCACGCCCGTTTTGTAGAATAGCGACACCGTCAGGTAGAGCATCAGCATTGATTCCAAGGCCGATAAAATCATGATGGCGCTGCGGGCTTCCCACGGAAATGGCCGGAACAGCGACACCACCACGGCCTGCGGTGCCACCGTGGCCAGCGCCGAGAGGCTGCCATCGAAGCTGCCGATGTTGTAAGACGAGCCGTTTTCGGTGCCCGAAGTGAGGTACTGCTGATTGACCTTGGTGCGCTCCCCGATTTTTTCCACGTCGTACTTCTCGTCGCCGGCCGTCAGGTTGGTAGCGCCCAGGTAGCCGGCGGCCAGGCCCAGCACCAGAAATACCGGCTTGAGCAGCGCGCGCAGCGCCGCCGAGCGAATCCGCTGATTGTTTTCGTTGAACGTCCAGAGCAGGGCCGGCGGCATAAACGAGAGTAGGATATATACCTTGGTCGAAACCAGCACATACACGCCGAGTGCGCCCATGGCGGCGGCTATGGTCAGATTTCTCTTCTCGATGGTGAGGTGGTAGAAGGCGTAAAATACCCAGCCCAGCGCCCCGATGCACAGCGAGTCCTTCATCAGGCCCGACCCCCAGAAAAAGACCGACGGCAGAAAAAACACCGAGAAGGCCAACTTTTTGTAAGCTATCGGCGCGATGCGCACGAAGGTGATGAACATGGCCCACATCCCGCTAAAGCTCAGCAGGGCAAACATTAGGGCAATAACAGAATAGGTATTAAAGCACAGAAACCCACATAGCGAGGCCACGCGCACCACAAAGTATTCGGTGGAGGCTTTGTACCAGTACATCTGGGAGGTATACTTAATGGTGGCCGCGTCAAATTCGCCGTTGGCCATCACCAACTTCAGTCCCAGCATGGGCGAGTCGCTGAAAGCCTGGTACACGATTTTGGTGTGGGCGTAGTAGTTGTAGGTGTCGCCGCCGCCGTAATAAAACTGGTAAACTATGCCCAAAGCAATGGCCCCCAAAAACTTGACCGACAGCGCCGGAATAAAATATCGCCGGGTAAGCGCGTTCGTGAATCTACCCCGGATTGCAAAGGCAATTCCGTAAAACAGACCCAGGTAAATCGGCGTTAGAAAAAGATCCTGAAAGTCCATGGTATGAAAGGAGCGGGCCGCACGGGCAGTTAGGAATGATAATTATAGCAAAGTGGATACAGGGAAAAAGTATTAACATTCGTGAATAATAACTTCAGCAGGGCGGTGAGCTAAGATGTCAGGCTGAGAAAAACCAGCAGCGGAAGCCGGCTGACCCTGCTACTTCTTGTTTTTCTTCAGATACGCCTTAGCTTCCCGGTAATACTCCGACTTCTTATCTGCTTTATCCTGTACTACAGCGTAGTAACGTACCGCATTCTTTAAGTCCTTCTCCTTATCGGCAATGCGGGCCAGGTTGAAGTGAGCATAAACGTAAAAGCCGCCCTCTGTTTCATCAGTACTCTCAGCGAAAACGATACTACGGAGGTAATAGTCTTTTGCTTTCGTCGCGTCCTTGTATTTGTATTGCATCAGCCAGCCCAGAAAGTAGGTAGCATAGCGGCCACTGATAGCCTCATAGCCCGGCATGCCGCGGTTCAGCTTTTCCAGAATATCCCGGCTGGTCCGCTCACATTCCGGAAACAAGCCCTCGTTGAAGCATAGCAAGGCGTAGAAGCGCTGAAAATAGCCGTTATCCGGATACGTGGTAGCCATGTACCGGGCCACGGGCATGGCGGCCGTAGGGTTGTTCTCCTCGTTGTTCAAAATCCGCATCAGGAAGAACTTGGCTTCCATACCGGTATAAAACCCGTTGTCGGCCACGTTCTTGAGCTGCTGCAGGCCCAGCTGCTTGTTGCCCTTGGGGAAGAACAGCATCACCGGCCGTAGCAGCGGGTAATTGTCGGCAATCCAGACCTGGTAATAATTGAACAGCGCCTGACCGAACAGAAACTCCGGACTCAGCCCGTTGGCTTCCTTGCTCTTATCCAGGTAGTCGAGGGCCCGTTTGCTGCTGACCGTGGCTTTGCGCCAGTCGCGGCGTTCCGCGTGCAGGCGGGCATCGAAGCCATAGGCGGCGGAGAGGAAAAAGCAGGCTTCGTAGTTCTTGTTGTCCGCTTCGTAGAGCCGCTCGCCATTGGTGATGGCCGTATCCATGTAGGCGAAGAAAATCTTGTCATACATCTTCGACTGCACGTTGGTAGGCGCAATCTTCCACCAGGTGCTCAGCCCCAACAGAAAGTAGGGCATGGGGTGGGTAGGGTAGCGCCGGCGCAGGGAGCGAAACTGCCGCTCGGCCTTGTCATACTTGAAGTTGTACAAATTCTGTACTGCGCCGTCCAGCTCGGTCTGGATGTCCTTATCCAGCAGCAGCCAGCCTTTGGTATCCACCGCGTTGGGGGCAATGTCCACGTTCGCTAAATCGATGTTGCGGACGGGAGCGTCTTTGCGGGCCGTATCGGGCTGTTGTGCCCATCCCGTAAAGGGTATAAAGGCGAACAACAGGACAAAACAGAGTTTTTGAATCATAGGAACGTCTGATTGCAGCGAGAGTGGCAGCTGTAGCTGCGCAAAGGCTACCCAACGGGAAGGCTAAAGTATGTCTTTTATCCTAGATTTGGCGGAACAACCAAGGCGATATGAGGCTTCTGCACACCTTATGCCAGTTGGCGGCCCCGGCCGGCAATGAGGCACCAATGACAAAATTCCTGCTGGACTATGTACGGCAAAATCAAGGTACCTGGCGGGTCCAACCACAGGTGCGCGCGGGCGGGCAGTTTCAGGATTGTATTATTCTGGTTTTTGGCAAGCCGCGCACGGCCGTTTTTGCTCACATCGATAGTATTGGTTTCACCGTACGCTACGGCCGGGAGCTGATTCGTATCGGCGGCCCCCGGGCCCAAACCGGGTACCACCTTGTCGGACAGGATTCGCAGGGCGAAATCGATTGTACCCTGATCGTTGACGAGGAAACCGGTGAACTGAGTTACGAGTTCACCCGGCCTATTGATCGGGGAACCGAACTCACCTTCCGCTGTGATTTCCGGGAAACGGACACCACGGTGCAGTCTTGTTACCTGGACAACCGGCTGGGCGTATGGAATGCGCTGCAGTTGGCCGAAACGCTGGAAAACGGCATTATCGCTTTCAGCTGCTGGGAAGAGCATGGCGGCGGCTCGGTGGCTTATCTGGCGAAGTATATCTATGAGGAGTATGGCGTACACCAGGCCCTGATCTCAGACATCACCTGGGTCACGGAAGGAGTAGAGGCCGGAGCCGGGGTCGCTATTTCCCTGCGCGACTCGCTTATTCCGCGGCGCTCCTATGTTGAGCGGATTTGCCGCATAGCCCGCGCCGCGAATATTCCCCATCAGCTGGAAGTGGAAGGCAGCGGCGGCTCCGATGCCAAGGAGCTGCAGCACGGGGCCCAGCCCTGGGACTGGTGTTTTATTGGCGCTCCTGAAGATCACGTGCATTCGCCCGACGAGCTGGTGGACAAGCGTGACATTGCCGGTATGCTGGCCCTGTATCAGGTGCTGATGGTGGAATTATAAATCCTGGTAACCGATCCAGTGCCCGGTAAGAGGAACTGATATTACGCCGGGTGAGGTGGGGTGCCGGCGGTAAGAAGTCAGGGGCTGGAATCCAGAAGTTTAGGGAGCAGGTGGTAAAAGATGCAGGAACGAAACGGGTGACCAGGCCGCCGCGCCTTAAATCGGCAACCTGCTCGTATGCTGACTTCTAGCTTCCCGCTCCTCAAACAGGGTTTCAGTAAGGCCCTGCGGAACAGCAAAGGGTAAATCGTAGCCGTCGAAGTACTGCGCCGGGCCCGGCTTATTGCTGTAGTTACAATAGCGGTGGGAGGGGAGCATGAGAAAAACGGGCGTTTTGATTGGAGAAGTTGAGGATTAGCGAAGAAGCTCTATTTTACCGACCTGAACGCTCTTTCTTCTCACCCCAAACCCCTCACTTTCCACCGCTTCTATGATGAATATTCTTTACGTAGCGCCTGGGCTGGGTGTCCTGGCTCTTATTTACACCTGGGTGCGCTCCGGCTGGGTGTCCCGCCAGGATGCCGGGGACGACCGCATGAAAACCATTGCCGGCTACATTGCCGACGGGGCCATTGCGTTTCTGAAGGCCGAATACAAAGTTATGGTTCTGTTTGCGCTCATTGCCAGCGCCTTCCTGTTTTACCTGGGCAGTACGGGCGAAAAATCCAGCCCCATCATCGTGGTGGCGTTCCTGATTGGGGCCGTTTTCTCGGCCCTGGCCGGCTTTATCGGGATGAAGATTGCCACCAAAGCCAACGTTCGTACCGCGCAGGCGGCGCGCACCAGCCTGGCCAAAGCGCTGAACGTATCGTTTTCAGGCGGCTCGGTGATGGGCATGGGCGTAGCCGGCCTGGCCGTGCTGGGACTGGGCTCGCTCTTCATCGTGTTCTACCAGATATTCGTGGTCAGTAAGGGTGGCAGCGCCAACGGCGTGGAGATGGAAACCGCGCTGGAGGTACTCACCGGTTTTTCGCTGGGAGCCGAAAGCATTGCCCTGTTTGCCCGCGTGGGCGGCGGTATCTACACCAAGGCGGCCGACGTGGGCGCTGACCTCGTGGGGAAAGTCGAAGCCGGTATTCCCGAAGATGACCCGCGTAACCCCGCCACCATCGCCGACAACGTGGGCGACAACGTGGGCGACGTAGCCGGTATGGGTGCGGATCTGTTCGGGTCCTACGTGGCCACTATCCTGGCCACTATGGTGCTGGGCCGCGAAGTGGTAGCCGCCGGCGACCAGTTCAATGGTCTGTCGCCGATTCTGCTGCCGATGGTTATTGCCGGCGTCGGCATCGTGGCTTCCCTGATCGGCATTCTGATGGTGCGCGTGAAGGAAGGCGGCGACGTACAGGCGGCCCTCAACTTTGGCAACTACGTATCGGTGGCCATTTCCGCAGTGGCCGCGTTTTTCATTATCCGCTGGATGCTGCCCGCCGGCGACCTGGTTATTGGCCGGGCCGGGGCTATTCCCTTCACCTCCATGGACGTGTTCTACGCCGTTGTGGTGGGGCTGGTAGTGGGTACGCTGATGAGCATCATCACCGAGTATTACACGGCCATGGGTAAGCGTCCGGTGCTGAGCATCGTGAAGCAAAGCAGCACCGGCCACGCCACTACCGTCATCGGTGGGCTGGCGGTGGGCATGGAATCTACGGTGCTGCCGATTCTGGTCCTGGCGGCTGGTATTGTATTGTCGTTTCGTTTTGCAGGCCTCTACGGCGTGGCGATTGCCGCCGCCGGTATGATGGCGACTACTGCCATGCAGCTGGCCATTGATGCCTTCGGCCCCATTGCCGATAATGCCGGGGGCATTGCCGAAATGAGCGAATTACCCAAGGAAGTGCGCGAGCGGACCGATATTCTGGACGCCGTAGGCAACACCACCGCCGCCACCGGCAAAGGCTTCGCCATTGCTTCGGCGGCCCTTACGTCGCTGGCGTTGTTTGCCGCCTTCATGGGCACGGCTAACATCAGCGTCATCGATATCAGTCATGCCGACGTGCTGGCCGGTTTGTTCGTGGGCGGGATGATTCCGTTTATTTTCTCCGGCCTGGCCATTTCGGCCGTCGGCCGCGCGGCTATGGCGATGGTGCAGGAGGTACGGCGGCAGTTCCGCGAAATCCCCGGCATCATGGAAGGGACGGGTCGGCCGGAGTACGAGAAGTGCGTCGCTATTTCCACCCAGGCGGCCATTCGCGAAATGATGCTGCCGGGGGCCATTGCCCTGGTAGTGCCGGTTATCGTGGGCTTCACGATGGGCCCGGAAGTGCTGGGTGGTCTGCTGGCGGGCGTAACCGTGTCGGGGGTGCTGATGGCCATTTTTCAGAGCAATGCCGGTGGCGCCTGGGACAATGCCAAAAAGTCGTTCGAGAAAGGCGTGATGATCGACGGCGTAATGCAGTACAAAGGCTCCGAGGCCCACAAAGCCTCCGTGACGGGCGACACCGTGGGGGACCCGTTCAAGGATACCTCCGGTCCGTCGATGAACATTCTTATCAAGCTCATGTCCATTGTCTCGCTGGTTATCGCGCCCCACATTGCCGTTCCGGATCGGGGTATGGCCCAGGTGGAAACCTTCCGCCAGAAGCTGTCGGTGGAAGCGCCTGCCCAAACCATAACCCCACGTCCGGCGGTGGTTAAAACGATGCCGACGGCGACGGTGGCTAGGCGCTAAGGGCTGATCCAGACCGCTCACACCCGTTGAAGAGCTGCCTCTCCCTGCCGGAGGGGTAGTTTTTTTGCGCTACATTTGGGCCCCATTCGCTAAGCGGCCCAACCCCATCTGGATGCTCCAATCCACTATTACTCTCCACGACAAGCAGTTCACTCCGTATCTGCCGGCGCAGCAAGTCATGGCCGCGGTCCAGGAGCTCGCCGGTCGTCTCAACCAGGATTACGCCGGCAAACAGCCCCTGTTCGTGGCGGTGCTCAACGGCTCGTTCATGTTTGCCTCCGATTTGCTGAAGGAGATGCTCATTCCCTGTGAAATTGCCTTCATCCGGGTTGCTTCCTACGAGGGTATCAGCAGCACTGGCCGGGTAAGGGAAATTCTGGGCCTGCAGGAAGACGTTGCGGGCCGCGACCTGATCATTGTCGAGGATATCGTCGATACGGGGCACACGATGCGGGCGCTGCTCGAGCTGCTGGGGGCGCAGAAACCGGCCTCATTGGCGGTGGCTACGTTGTTTCTGAAGCCTGAATGCCTCCAGCACGAGCTCGATATCCGCTACGTGGGACTGACGATTCCCAACGACTTCATTGTGGGCTATGGCCTTGATTATGATGGCCTGGGCCGCAACTACCCGGATGTATACAAAGCGGTCTGACCACTCCCGGCAGCCAAAATAAGCTGCGTGCCGTAAGGGGTGGTTTGTTGCCGATTTGTTATCTTTCCCGACTTCACCCGTACTCTTCTTCTCCGCGAAACGCCTCGCTTTATGCTCAATATAGTGCTCTTCGGCCCGCCCGGCGCCGGCAAAGGAACGCAAAGCCAGAAACTCATTGCCCGTTACAATCTGGTTCACCTTTCCACCGGCGACCTGCTCCGCTCCCAGATCACTCAGGGTACCGAGCTGGGTCTGCAGGCTAAAAAACTCATGGACGAAGGTCTGCTGGTCCCCGACGAAGTGGTTATCGGCATGATTGAAAGTCAGCTGGCCAGCAACACCGAAGCGGCCGGCTTCATCTTCGACGGCTTCCCCCGCACAGTGCCCCAGGCCCAAAGCCTCGATACGCTCACCCAGCGCTACGATACCGGCGTAAGCTGCATGATTGCGCTGGAAGTAGATGAGGAAGAGCTGGTGAAGCGCCTCATGGAGCGGGGCAAAACCAGCGGCCGCCCCGACGACCAGAACGAAGAGAAGATTCGCAAGCGCGTAACGGTCTACAACACTGAAACCGCCCAGGTCGCCGGCTATTATGCCGGGCAGCAGAAGTTTCATTCGTTGAATGGCATCGGCGCTATCGATGAGATTTTCGGCCAGATCTGCGGTATTATCGACCGGCACCAGCCGGTTGCTTCCGTGGCCGGCAGCCCCGCCGCCGCAACCGACGAAGTAAAAGCGTAACTTTGCGGCTGCTACCCGCTTGGGTAGTGGCAGAACCTCTCTGTCATCCTGAGCCCAGCGAAGGACCTTATCACGCTGGAACGACCCCCAAGTCGTTCTGCCGCAGTAAGGTCCTTCGCTTTGCCCAGGATGACAGCTGTTTTTAGACAACTCATTAAGACGGCGGAATCAGGAATACCCCAATTCTTACTTCTTACTGCTTAATTCTTAATTCCTTTCCCGTGGCTTCTAATAATTTCATCGACTACGTCAAAATCAACTGCCGCTCCGGCAATGGGGGGGCGGGCTCGGCGCACTTTTTCCGCGCCAAAGGCCTGCCCAACGGCGGCCCCGACGGCGGCGATGGCGGCCGGGGCGGCCACATCATCCTGGAAGGCAACTCCCAGCTCTGGACGCTGCTGCACCTGCAGTATAAGAAGCACCAGTTTGCTGACAACGGGGTGAACGGCGGCGAGACGCTCTGCACCGGGGCCCAGGGTAAGGACATTACCATTCAGGTGCCGCTGGGGACCATTGCCCGGGATGCCGAAACCGGCGCCAAGAAAGTTGAAATTACCGAGCATGGCCAGCGCGTTATCCTCACGCCCGGCGGCCGCGGCGGTCTGGGCAACGACCACTTCAAATCGGCCACCAACCAGGCTCCGACCTACGCCCAGCCCGGCGAGGCCGGCGTCGACGAGCTGGTGATTCTGGAGCTGAAGCTGCTGGCCGACGTGGGCCTGGTGGGTTTCCCCAACGCGGGCAAAAGCACGCTGCTGTCGGTGGTGTCGGCCGCCAAGCCCAAGATTGCCGACTATGCCTTCACCACGCTGGTGCCCAATCTGGGGGTAGTGGACTACCGCGACTACAAGTCGTTCGTGATGGCCGACATTCCCGGCATTATCGAAGGGGCGGCGGAAGGGCGGGGGCTGGGTATCCGCTTCCTGAAGCACATCGAGCGCAACTCCATGCTGCTGTTCATGATTTCGGTGGATAGCCCGGATATTGCCGCCGAGTACAAGGTGCTGGTGAGCGAGCTGCAGCAGTTCAACCCCGAGCTGCTGGACAAGAAGCGCCTGCTGGCCATCACCAAAGCTGATTTGATTGACGACGAGCTGGAAGCCGAAATTCGCGAAACGCTGCCTACGGACCTGCCCACCATCTTCATTTCCAGCCTGGCCAACAAGAATATTATGCCGCTGAAAGATATGATCTGGCAGGCGCTGAATGAGAAGGAGTAGGCACAACTAATCAGAACGTCATGCCGAGCGTGCCGAGGAATCTCGCGTGAGGTCGTTAGATTACTACTCAGACGTCAGCATGCGAGATTCCTCGGCACGCTCGGAATGACGTTGTAGATGCAACCGGTTCCGTGTCAAAATGACAGCCGAGCTGGCTTTGGCAAACTACTTGTGCCCGACGGGTAGCCCAACGGCAACTCCCGTGAAAAACCCATTCCGACGAATATTTACCAAAATGGCTGACGATACCACCTTGCCCCAGGATGACAATCTGTCCGTTGACCCCGGCCATACGGCCGGCGAATTGCCGGCAGACTCGCATGCCCCCGATCTGGGCGTAGCAGAAGAGAATGACGGCGGGGCCCCCAAGACCGAGTCGACTAAGACGGATACCGAGCTGGCGGAGCTCAAAGACAAATACCTGCGCCTCGCGGCTGAGTTTGATAACTACAAGCGCCGCACCACCAAGGAGCGCGCCGACCTGTTCCGGACCGCCAACCAGGAGCTGATGGTAACGCTGCTGCCGGTGCTCGACGATTTTGAGCGGGCCCGTACGCACACGCAGGAATCGGAAGACGTGAGCATGGTGCGCGAGAGTGTCGACATCATCTACAACAAGCTGGTGAAAACCCTCCAGCAGAAAGGCCTGACGCCCATGGAAACCAAGGGCGGCGCTTTCGACGCCGATTTGCACGAGGCTATTACGCAGATTCCGGCTCCTTCCGAGGAGTTGAAAGGCAAGGTGGTCGACGAAGTGGAAAAAGGCTACTACCTCGGCGACAAAGTAATCCGGCACGCTAAGGTGGTGCTGGGCCAGTAAAAATGAACGTCACGCTTCATCTTGCGTCCGCGAAGTTGAAGCATGACAGACGAAGTACACAGCAATGGCAACGAAGCGAGATTATTACGAGGTGTTGGGCGTCGCCAAAACCGCGTCGGGGGAAGAGATTAAGAAAGCCTACCGCAAGGTGGCCATCAAGTATCACCCTGATAAAAACCCCGACGACCCGACGACCGAGGACAAATTCAAGGAAGCCGCCGAGGCCTACGAGATGCTGTCCAATGACGATAAGCGGGCCCGCTACGACCGGTTCGGGCACCAGAGCGGCGGTGGCGGGGGGGCGCAGAATATGGAAGATATCTTCTCCCAGTTCGGCGACATCTTCGGCGGCGGCGGCTTCGATGGTTTCTTCGGTGGCCAGGGTCGCGGCCAGGGCCGGCGCGTAAAAAAAGGCTCTAATCTGCGCATCAAGCTGAAGCTGGAGCTGGAGGAGGTAGCCAACGGCGTGGAGAAGAAAATCAAGGTGAAACGCTACGTGGCCTGTTCGCCCTGCTCGGGCACCGGGGCCAAAAACGGCACCGATCTGAAGGACTGCGGCACCTGCCACGGCCAGGGCCAGGTGAAGCGGGTGGTGAACACCATGCTCGGCCAGATGGTCAGCGCCGCCACCTGCCCGACGTGCAATGGCGAGGGTAAAATCGTGAGCAGCAAGTGCGACGTGTGCCACGGGGAAGGCCGGCAGCTGCACGAAGAAGTTATTCCGATCAATATTCCGGCCGGCGTAGCCGAGGGTATGCAGCTCAGCATGAGTGGCAAAGGCAACTTCCCCGAGCGCGGCGGCGTACCCGGCGACCTGCTCATCCAGATTGAGGAAGAGCCGCACGAGCTGCTTAAGCGCGATGGCAACAACATCATGTTCGAGCAGTACATTTCGTTCGTGGATGCGGCGCTGGGCGCCAACATCGAAGTGCCCACCATCGAAGGCAAGGTGAAGATCAAGGTTGATCCAGGCACCCAGCCGGGTAAAATACTGCGCCTGCGGGGCAAGGGTATCAAGGACCTGAACGGCTACGGCCGCGGCGACCAGCTCATTCACCTCAGCGTCTGGACGCCCAAGAACGTGAGCAACGAGGAGCGGGAGCTGCTGGAGAAGCTGCGCAACGCCCAGAACTTCACGCCCAACCCCGGCAAAAACGAGAAAGGCTTCTTCGAGAAAGTGAAAGAGTACTTTCAGTAAACCGCTGATTGACGCGGATTCTTTTGATTTCGCTGACCGGCTTCCGCAAAAAAGGCCCGTTCTCCCCAAGGGAGAACGGGCCTTTTTTGCGGAAGCCGGTCAGCAACGTAAGCGGTAAGGTGTTGCTGTGGTGACCGGCAGCCGCAACCTTGCCGCGTCAGCTACTGCTTCATCACGCGCTTGGCTACGGTGCCTTCGGCCGTGTACAGGCGAATGGTATAGAGGCCGGCGGGTAGGGCTGCTAAGTCCAATTCCTGCTCAATAACGCCTTGCTGCGGCCGGAGCGACAATACTTTTACCACTTGTCCCAGCGGGTTCAGGATTTCGGTGCGGACGGCTTCCTGCTCGCGCAGGCCCGCCACCCGGAGCATAGCGGACTGCCGGGCCGGATTTGGATACAGCGCTGTGGCGGCTTCCAGCTCCCTGGCCCGGCGGGTGCCCAGCGTGATAAAGTTACCGTAGGTGCTGACTGTTAAGTTTACATAGGAGCTAAGCGAGTTGTCGTAGCTCTGTCCCACGGCCCGGCGCACCACGTTAGCCGCGGTGTAGGAAAGCAGTTGCCGGTATGCATACTCAATCACCCAGCTGTTGCTGAGCCATTCCTCCCCCTGGCTCAGAAGCAAGTTGCCGAAGTTGTCGAGCGTATACGTGGAGCGGTACTCGTTGACCCACGTTGCCGGAGCAGTCAGGAGCTGGCTTACCATTACGTAGCTGCCGTTGGGCTGATAAGTCAGCGTACTGCGATGATCATCAGTCCAGGTGTTGGTGCTACCGTCCCATGCCTGTTCTTCAAAGGAGGAGGGAAGCAACTTCGTCCAATTGTACCAGATGATGTTGTAAGCCCGATACTCATTCACGTAAGCCCCATTTTCCCAGTCCTGTTCCAGCACTGCACTCCACTGGTTGCCGGCGTTCACCGTGTAGGTTGTGCGGCCGTCCGGCTTCCAGCTGCTGGTAGCGCTGTCCCAGCTTTCGTATACTTCGCTGGTTAGTACACCAGCTGGGTTGTACGTATTGGTGGACCGGTTGCCGTAGCGCATCACCCAGGCATTGTTCTGCCAGTCCTGATGGAGAAACAGGATTTCGCGGTTCCGGACGTCGTAGCTATACTGGTCGCGACCGAAGTTAACGTACGCTGACCCGTTCCAATTCTGGAATAATTCTTCGGTCAGCAAGCCTTGCGCGTTATAGGCTAGTATTTGCTTGCGTTGTGGTGCGTTAGTGGCCGAATCGGCCAGGATAACTTGGGTGGGTTTGCCCTTCGCGTCATACGTATAAGTGAAAATGCTGGCATACCCCCACCGATTGGTCTGCTGGTCCCAGAAATGGGTTACGCCGCGGCCTGGCAGCGTGACCAGCGTGCTGGCTCCGCGGGCGGCCAAGCTTGGGCCGCGGGCAGGCGGGCTGCCGGGGCGGTGATACGCTTGGCTAAAAAAGGAGGTGACCGGACGAGCTTTCTGCGGGCCCTGGGCATAGCTGCCACTGACCGCCGTGAACAAAACAGCAATGAACGTAAGGAGAAGGGACTGTTTCATGGTAGACCGGTAAATTGAAGGGGAACTCTAATTTACCGATAAACTATGATAAAGGTCAAATAATTATTGGCAAAAGACAATATAATCTGTGCGCAAGGAGTAAAATCAGCCTCAATTGCTTCTCGGATATCTGGTGGTGAGGCTGCCAACACCCCGCACTTTGCCCTGGCAGATAGCGCCGTAAAAATTTATGACCAGCTTCCTGCCCGTCCCCAATTGTGCGGGTTTTTCGTGCCCGCGGCTGGATTGGTTCAGCGGGCTAAGTTTGTTTCAGGAGCCTGGGGCCCCTAGCGCCTGGCACTGCTGTCGCGGCTTATCTGGTAGCCGAACAGCAGCAGGGCAGCCCCCGCCAGCGCTATTGAGCTATAGCGCCGCCAGATGGGTGGCGGAAGGTCCGCCGCTGCCGCGCCGGCAGGAGCGTAGGCAATATCCGAGAGCAGAAAACCAGCGGCCAGCAGGCCATTGATGCTGGCGGTCAGCCATGCACCGGAAACCAGGTTGACCAGACTCAGCAAGTCAAAGACAATGCCGCAGGGAACATTAAGCTTTTTCATGACGCAGTGAATTCAGGGTCCTGAACTACTTGCTTAATCGGCAAAGTCGATGGATCATTACCGGTACAGCGTATTTTTTTTGCAGAATTATTTTTTAGCGCGAAGTCCGTAATGCCGCGGCGGGAAGTGCGATAAAAAGGATCATTCAACTCTTCCTCGTCCCGTGTCCGACGCCCCGCAGTCTGCTTCTTTCGTTGCCGTCGTGAATGCCAACCAGGGCCTGCTGCACCGCGTGTGCCGGCTGTACTGCGCCGATGCCGACGACCGGCAGGATCTGTACCAGGAAATCGTGCTCCAACTCTGGCGGGCCTGGCCGCAGTACCGGCCCGGGGCCGCCAAAATCAGCACCTGGCTGTATCGGATTGCGTTGAATGTAACCATTTCCAACCTGCGGCAGCGCACCCGCCACCCCGCGCCCGAACGGTTGGGTCCGCGGGTGCCCGACGTCGCTCTACCGCCCGACTCGGGGCCCGATCCGGAAGATTTAGCCCAGCTCTACCAGGCAATTGAGCGGCTCTCGGAAGTGGAAAAAGCCTTCGTGCTGCTTTATCTGGAAGAGCGCACCTACGAGGAAATGGCCGAAATCCTTGGAATAACCCAGAACAACGTGCGCGTGAAAATGCACCGCGTGCAGAACCAGCTTCGTCAACTCTTAACCCAACCCGCCTGATGGAACTCGATGACTTGCGCCGGCAGTGGCAGCAGCAGCCCGCCCCGGATAGCGCGGCCCCGGATGAAGCCGCCCTGCGTGCCCTGCTGACCCAGCCCTCGACTAGTCCCGTCGCCCGGATGCTGCGCAATGCCCGGCAGGAAATTATTTCCACTGTGCTGATTCTGGCCCTGACGATGGTAGGGCTGCAGTTTGTGCACCTCCCCTGGATGCGTCCGTTTGGCTTGCTGCTGCTGACCGCTTCCGTGCTGATGGGCTATTATTACTATCATAAGCTGCGGGTGCTGCAGCGGCTGGGCACCACCACCACGGCCCTGCGCGGCCACTTGGAGCAGCAGCTGCAGAGCCTGCGGAGCCTGCTGCGCCTGTACTACCACTTCACGATGGGCACGCTGGTGCTGATGGGCAGCTTTCTGCTGTACTCAACTTACATCCACCTGCCGCAGCTGTTCCACGGCGACGCCCGCACGCTGTGGCAACGCGGCCTGTGGCTGGGACTGACGGCGCTGATTTCCTGGCTCATCACCGGCTGGATTACCCGCTGGCATCTGCAGCGCCAGTACGGCCGCCACCTCGACCGGCTGGAAAGCCAGCTGCGCGAGCTGGAGGGCTAAAACTGACAATTGGGGATTTTCCTGCCGCCGATACATAGCAAATTTTATACATTTAACCCGGTTTATACATTTAACCCCCACCACCTCTCATTCCATTCTTCTCAAGCTGTGAACAACATTCTGCAAGCCATTGATGTACGCAAGGCCTATGCTGCCCACGTCGCCCTCGACGGGGTGAGCCTCGACATTCCCGAGGGCAGCATCTTCGGGCTGCTCGGCCCTAACGGGGCCGGCAAAACGTCCCTGATCCGCATCATCACCCAGATTACGGGCGCCGACTCGGGCGAAATCCGCTTCCGGGGCGAGCGGCTCAACCCCCGCCACATTGCCCAGATCGGCTACCTGCCCGAGGAGCGCGGCCTGTACAAGAAGATGAAGGTGGGTGAGCAGCTGCTCTACCTGGCCCGGCTCAAGGGCCTCAGCAAGGCCGATGCCACCCAGCGCATCAAACGCTGGATCGACCGGCTGGACCTGCGCACCTGGGTCGATAAGAACGTGGAAGACCTCAGCAAAGGCATGCAGCAGAAGGTGCAGTTCATTGCCACCGTGCTGCACGAACCCAGCCTGATTATTCTCGACGAGCCGTTTTCGGGCTTCGACCCCATCAACGCCAACCTCATCAAGGATGAGATTCTGGAGCTGCGCCAGCGCGGGGCCACCATCATCTTCTCCACCCACCGCATGGAGTCGGTGGAGGAGCTCTGCGACAGTATTGCCCTCATCAACCGCTCCCGCAAAGTGCTCGACGGCCCGGTGCGCGACATCAAAAATACTTTCCGCAGCCAGACCTACGAAGTGGAAGGCCGGGGCCGGCTGATGGTGACCCACCCCGACTTTGAGGTGCTGGAACACAAGGAGCGCGAAAACGGCCACTTCTACGACGTCATCCGCCTGCACGCCGGCACCTCGCCCAACGATTTGCTGCGCTACCTGATCGGCAACGTGGAGGTTCAGGCGTTCCGGGAGCTGGTGCCGAGCATCAACGACATCTTCATCCGGCGCGTGCGCGAAACCATGCCCGAAACCCTGCTGGAAGAGGCCCCGCTGGCTTCCTGAGGCTTTTAAGCAGTTCACCCCTCCGTTTTGGCTGCCGGTAGTCGCAGCTCTTACGTCTTCAAGACCTTACTCCTCATGGATAAAATATTCCTCATTTTTCAGCGCGAATACCTGACCCGGGTGCGCAAAAAAAGCTTCGTCATCATGTCGCTCATCGGGCCCCTGCTCACGGTGGCGCTGTTTGCCGTGCCCGTGCTCATTGCCCGCATGTCGGACACCGACAAAACCGTGGCCGTGGCCGACGCCGGCAACCTCTTCGGCGGCCGGATGCCCGAAGCCAAAGACGACATCCGCTTCGTGCCTACCACGGCGGATCTGGCCCAGGCCAAGCGGGCTTTCCGCGAAAGCAAGCACGACGCGCTGCTGTACGTGCCCAGGCAGGACCTGGCCAATCCCGGCGGATTCCAGGTGTTTTCCCGCAAGGGCCTGGGCGTGTCGCTGGAGTCGGATATCCGGCGGACCGTGAATCTGCAGATTGAAAACCAGCGCCTCACCGCCTCGGGTATCGACCGGGCTACGCTCGATAAGCTCAAGGCCAGCGTGGACCTGGAAACCGTGAGCCTCAGCGACGAAGGCGAGAAAAGCTCCAGCACCGGCGTGAGTACCGGCGTGGCCTACCTGTGCGGCTTTCTGATTTACATGTTCATCTTCATCTACGGCGTGCAGGTGATGCGCGGGGTGATGGAGGAAAAAACCAGCCGCATCGTGGAAGTGGTGATTTCCTCGGTGAAGCCCTTCCAGCTGATGATGGGCAAAGTGCTGGGCATTGCGGCCGTGGGCTTCACCCAGCTGGCGCTGTGGGTGCTGCTGTCGGTGGGCATCAGCTCGGTGATGGCGGGCTCGGTGAGCCCCGATAAGATGGTGGAGGCCCGGGTGAACCGCACCACGGCTATGGTCCGCACCGATACGGCCCAGGACAAAGCGGCCAAAAAGGACGGCAACGTGGCCGCCAAAATCACCACCGCGCTGCGCAATGCTGATCTGAACGTGCCCCTTATTGTCGGCTGCTTCCTGTTCTACTTTCTGGGCGGCTACCTGTTCTACGGCGCTTTGTTCGGCGCTATCGGCGCGGCGGCCGACAACGAAACCGATACCCAGCAGTTTATGCTGCCCGTGACCATGCCGCTGGTGCTCACCTTCGTCGTGTCGCAGGCCGTGCTGACGACCAATCCCAACGGCTCGGTGGCGGTCTGGATGTCCATGATTCCCTTCACTTCGCCCATCGCCATGATGATGCGCCTGCCGTTCGGGGGCGTGCCCACCTGGCAGCTGCTCGTGTCGATGGGAATGCTGATCCTGGGCTTCCTGGGTACTATCTGGCTGGCCGGCCGCATCTACCGCGTAGGCATTCTGATGTACGGCAAGAAAGTAAACTACCGCGAGCTGTCGCGCTGGATGTTCTACAAAGGCTAAGTACCCAACAAGAATTAGTTTGACCTATTTGGAACGTCATGCTGAGCTTGTCGAAGCATCTCTAACGAGTCGTTAAACGATTGGTTTAGTGTGCGGTAGAGATGCTTCGACAAGCTCAGCATGACGTTCTTTTTAATGCAAAACGATTTTCGCCACCTACTTAGCCGCCCCGACCCTGCCTTTACGTCCAGGTCGAAGCCATCCGGCCTGAACCACGCAGGAGTCCTTATTCGCTGAGAAGCCCCGTTGCCGGCCGGCGGCGGGGCTTTTTGCTGAAAAGGGCCGGGGTAGTGGAAACGACGGATTGCCGCGTCCCGGCTTCAGCCGCAGAATGCTCGCAATGACAGCCCTTTCTGCGTACTTTGGGTTCGGAGCCGGGGCCGGGACGATCTGCTTCGTCCGGGTTTCCAGCGCGGTATGCCCATCATGACTAAAAAAATCCTGCTTCTTCCGCTGCTGCTGGCGTTGCTTGGCTTCCGCGCCGACGACAAGCCCGCCTACCGCCTGTTTACCGCCGCCGGCAAAGCGGCCCGCTACGAGCAGATGCTCCGGGAGCTGGCCCGCGCCGACGTGGTGTTCTTCGGCGAGCAGCACAACGACCCCATCGGGCACTGGCTGACGCTGCAGCTGACCCAGGACCTGCTGCGCCTCCGGCAGGGCCAGCTGGTGCTGGGGCTGGAAATGTTCGAGCGCGACGTGCAGCCCCTCGTCGACCAGTACACTACCGGCGAGCTGACCGACGAGCAATTTGAAGCGCAGAGCCGCCCCTGGCCCAATTACGCCACCGACTACAAGCCGCTGGTGCAGCTGGCCCGGCAGCAGAAATTCCGGGTAGTCGGCACCAACGTGCCGCGCCGCTACGCGTCGCTGGTGGCCAAAGGCAGTCTGACGGCGCTGGATACGTTGTCGGCGCCGACCAAAGCGTGGCTGGTGCCGCTGCCGCTGACGGTCGATTATGAGCTGCCCGGCTACCGGAATATGGTCAGGATGTTCGGGGGCGACGCGGCCCACGCGGCCGGCGTGCAGAACATCATTCAGGCCCAGGCGCTCAAGGATGCCACGATGGCGCACTTCCTGGCCCAGGCCCGGCCGGCCGGCCACCTGCTGCTCCACCTCAACGGCAGCTACCACTCCGACAACCACGACGGCATCATCGCCTATCTGCGCCAATCAAATCCGGCGCTGCGGGTGCTAACTATTTCCACCGTCATGCAGGAGCAGCTCGGCCAGCTGGCGAAGGACCATCGGCAAAAAGCCGACTTCGTGCTGGTGGTACCGGCCGATATGACCAGAACGTATTAAACCTGCTGTTACGCGGGGGGCTTACTGAAACCGGGTTGGAGGAGTTAGGTGAACTGACCTATTAAATTGGCATACCCGTTCGTTCGGGCTTTGCGTGGCTCTGCGTCCTCTGCGCGAGATTTAACCTAGGCAAGTGTAAGTACCCAACAAGAATTAGTTTGACCTATTTGGAACGTCATGCTGAGCTTGTCGAAGCATCTCTAACGAGTCGTTAAACGATTGGTTTAGTGAGCGGTAGAGATGCTTCGACAAGCTCAGCATGACGTGCTTTTTAATGCAAAACGATTTTCGCCACCTACTTATGCCACATTAGCTTGTCAGTTCAGTTAGAAGTCAGAATATGAGCCGGCTGCCGAGGTAAGGCGCGGCTGCCTTGGCACCCATTTCGTTCCTTGCTGTTTTACCTGCTCCCTCAACTTCTAACTCCTGACTTCCAGCTCCTTACTTCCAACTGCCGGCACCCCGCCTCACCCCGCATAACATCAGTTAAACTTTAACCGCCCGTCATGCTACGCCTGGCCCGGCCTGACAATTCCTTTCTGCCTGCCCATGCTTTCGACCCAGAATTCCACCGCTTTACCCGACGAAATAGCCCTGCAGCGCATCTGTAAGGCGCTGGCCGTGCTCGACGCCATCATCTCGCCGGAGGAAGAATACCGCTACCATACCTACGACGCGCACTGGGGCGAAGGTGAGCAGGTATTTCAGATGAACGACGGCGAAGGCGACCAGCTGCTGGTACTGTTCCGGCCCGAAGGCTGCGTTATTAACGGCTACGCTGATGGCCTCGAGGAGCCCGACAAAACCCGACTCACTCACGGACTGCCGGCCGCTTTTCGCGAATTTATGTTCGGGGAGCCGGTCAGCTCCATCGGCACCACCTTCTGCCTCTGGGCCACCGGCAGCGAGGCCTGGCAGCTCGGTAAAGGAGCCACCGATGAAGACGGCTCCGGTGAGCTGCTCTACATTCTGGATGGCCATCCGCGCACCTACGTGGAGTGGGCGCAGGAGTATTTCGAGGAAGATACCTTTCCCAAGGACGGCCTGCCGGTGGTGGCTGTGGCCCAGCTGTATTACGGCGAAACGCTGACCAAAACCACTGTGCTGTCCCTGGTAAAGCACATTGCCGACTGGGAGCAGCTGCGCCGCGACCTGGACGAAATCGATTACCCCTACGTCTTCGACTAGTTCCGGTGGGCGCGGCCGGTCAGCCGACGACAGTACCTTACCTCAGTTCCACCGCTGTCATGCTCTACCGGGAAGCCCTCGGCGCCGATATTCCGCAGATAATGACCGTGCGGATAGCGGTGCGCGAAAACCAGCTTTCCACTCCTGACCTGGTGGCCCCTCACAACGAGGACTACCTCACCCGGCGCGGCCGGGGCCGGGTGTGCGAGGTAAACGCAACCGTAGTGGGCTTCGCCATTGCCGACTTGCAGGACCACCGCATCTGGGCCCTGTTCGTCCATCCCGACTACGAAGGCCAGGGTATCGGCAAAACCCTGCACGACCTGCTGCTGACCTGGTATTTCCGGCAAACCCAGCATCCCGTCTGGCTCAGTACCGCGCCCGGCACCCGCGCCGAGGAATTCTACCGCCGCCAGGGCTGGCAGGAAACGGGCCGGACGAAGAGCGGGGAAGTGCGGTTTGAGCGGGTGGGGTGGAAAGAAAAGAGGGGTAGGGTAAGCCGCCCGCACGGCGAGACGGTGTAGCCTCAGAATTGGAACGGCTCAGAAGCTGCGCTCGTAGCTGAGAGCCGGCAGGATGGGAAACAGGCTCAGCTGATACAGCCGCCGCTGCCCCCTGGTGTAGTAGCCATCATTCTCGCCCGAGCTGTAGTAGATGTAGTACGGATTATGCCGGCTGTAGGCATTGTAGGCGCCCACCCGCCAGATTCGCTCCCCGTGCCGGACGGCTTTGGTGAAGGTCGCGCCCAGGTCCAGGCGGTGGTAGGCCCGCATCCGGTAGCTGTTTTTGTCCCCGTACACTTCGGCTTCGGGGTAGACGTAGCGGTCGGAGGCATCACCCGAGAGCAGGCCGTAGCTCTGGTCGATGACGTTGTAGTTGCCCTGGGCCAGGGTCAGCGCATTGCCGGTGCCGTAGGTCCACGTCATCGACAGCGTGATATGGGGCCGCACCGTGTAGATGAGCACCACGGAGCCGTCGTGCCGGCGGTCATACTTGTAAGGATACCACTGCCCCTGGTTGAGCTGGTCGAACTGCCGCTCGTTGCGGGCCAGCGTGTAGCCCACCCAGCCCGTCAGGCGACCGGTCTTGCGCTGCACCAGCACCTCCAGGCCCTGCACCCGCCCCTGCCCGCCGGTCACTACTTTGTCCTGCCAGTTCTGCGAGCTGTTGTAGAAGGTAGCTCCCTCCCGAAACTCGATGAGGTCGCGCAGCGACTTGTGAAAGGCTTCGAGGCTGACTTCTACTCCCAGCCCGGTGATGGTATGGGCCACGCCCAGGGCTACCTGCCGCGCCCGCTGCGGGGCCACGCGCCGGGTGGCCGGCACCCACAGGTCCGTGGGCAGGCCGGCCCCGTTGTTCGACAGCAGGTGCAGGTACTGCTGCATGCTCGCATACGAGGCTTTCACGGCGGTGTGCTCCCCCACCAGGTACGTGGCGAGTAATCGGGGCTGCACGCCGCCGAATCCCTGCCCCTCCACCCAATAGCGGATGGCCCGCAGGCCCACGTTGGCCGACAGCCGCGCAGTCAGCCGAATTTCATCTTCGCCGTAAAGCGCCACTTCCTGAGCCCCCACCCGCTGCGCGCCGAAAGTCGTATCCAGGGCCGTGGCGGGGGTGCGGCTGGTGAAGAAGTTGCTGCCGGGGGTAAAGGCGTGCTGCACGGCGGTGGCCCCAAACCGCACCTGGTGGGCCGGCCGGGGGTAGTAGTCAAAGTCCGCTTTCACCAGGATATCCCGCACGCCGGAGGTGAAGCTCGCCCGGCTGTTCTCGCCCAGCTTGCCGGCCGGCGAGAGGTCCTCCAAACGGAAGGTCTGCTCGTTGGCATAGCGGAAGCGAGTGGCGGCGAGCGTCGCGTTGCCGAACAGCTGGGGCGTGAGCTGCCGGTTCCAGCGCAGCGAGGCCAGGGCGTTGCCGTAGCGCAGATTGCTGGCATTCCGGTAGCGCAGCTCGCCCTGCGGGCCGGCGATGGTCTGCGGCTTTTGGGTCAGAAACAGCCGGTCGCCGCCCAGGTAGAGAGCGGCGAAGAGCTGGTCGCGGGGCGTGAGCTGGTGGCTGACCTTGGCGCTGGCATCATAGAAGGAGTACCCCACCACGCTGTTGCCACCGGATGAGAGGGAGCTGGCCACCCGCGAAAACAGATCCAGATTGCCGCGCCGGGCCGACACGAGGAAGGTGGTTTTGCCATTCTTCAGCGGCCCTTCCAGCGAGAAATGGGTGGCCAGCACCCCGATGCCCGCGTTGCCGCTCAGCTTTTGCTGGTTGCCTTCTTTCAGGCGCACATCCAGCACCGACGAGAGCCGGCCGCCGTAGCGGGCCGGGAAGCCGCCCTTGATGAGGCGGATGTCGCTGATGGCATTGGCATCGAAAACGGAGAGAAAGCCGCCGACGTGGCTGACGTAGTAGATGGGCACGTCGTCGAGCAGCGTCAGGTTCTGGTCCGGGGAGCCGCCGCGCACGTACAGGGCCCCGCTGCCCTCGCGGCCGGCCTGCACGCCGGGCATGAGCTGGAACGCCCGCAGCACGTCGGGCTCGCCCAGCAACGCCGGCAGCTTCCGCAGTTGCGCCACCGGAATCTGGAGGGTGCTCATCTCCACCCGGCGTTCCAGCGGCACGTCGGACGCGCCGCTCACCCGTACCTCGCCCAGCTCATTGCTGGCAACCAGGGCAAAGACGTGGGTCGTCGTCCGGCGGCCGGCCAGGACCACAGTGGCCCGCGCGTAGCCCAGGTAGCTGGCCGTCAGGCGCACCGAATCTCGCGCCGGCAGGGTCAGCGAGTAGAAGCCCGCCGCGTTGGTGGTCGTGCCGACCTGGCCCCCGGCCGTGTACACGGCGGCCCCCGGCAGCTTCTCGCCGGTGCGGGCATCCTGCACGGTGCCGCTGAGCGTGACGCGGCCGCCGGGGCTTTGGGCCTGAATGGTAGTCGTTGCGGCCAGCAGCAGGAACGTGATAAAGCCCAGCGGCCCGCGGTAGATGGAGTGGTAGGCCAAGGTCGTATTAGCGTTTGGGCAGGAATCGGACGGTCTGGGCATGGCCCACTACCACGCCGTAGCCGCCCTTCACGTTGGAATACATCCGGGTGGGGTCGCCCAGAAATAGTAGTTGATTCAAATCGCCGCCCGGACCCTTGGTGCCCTGGTTGTAGAAGTGCCGGGTCCAGCTTTTGCGGTACTGGTAGTAGGAGCGACTGACGGACCGTAGCGACACGAACGCCTCGCCCGACAACCGGGGGCCAAAGGGTACGCCGTTAACTGTGCCTGAGCCAGCACTGAAACTCCAGGGCATGAACGAGGCCCGCAGCTCAAACGCCTGGCCGTTGAAAAGCTTGTCCGAAAAAACCAGCGAGCCGGGGCTAAATTCCGCGTCGCCTTCAGCCGCCAGCGCGGCGTTTCCCCGCGCATCCAGCACAAAGTCCTGACTCCGGTAAATCCGGCCCTGGTTACCGTACTGCTGTTGATAAGCACTTATTTCGTAGTAGTTGACTTCATCCGCGGGGTCATCAAAGCGCACGACGATGGTGCCCAGCAATTCGTTGTTGCGGTCCGTGCCCGTGGGGTAAGAATGCCACCCCTCCCGGATAGGCACCGCGGCCGGCACCGTGTCCGTAGCACTGGCGGCCGGGTAGCCGTCGGCCTCGGCCCGCAGCGTATAGGCCACCCCGCTGGCGGGTTTATTTGGGCTGGTGTACATCCCCCGGCCCTGGTTGCGCAGCAGCTCAGCCCCCCGGCCGGGGGCCAGCAGGTACACATTAGCCGAGGATAGCAGGCGAGACGAAGAATCGACCGTGCTGGCGACGCGACTCACCTGCACCCGAAATACGCTATCCGGCGTGAGAACGGAGTTTACCACCAATACCTTCGGCGGAGCCGGCAGATCAACGCTGATTTCGTCGACACAGCCGGATAAAAAGGGTAGTGCAACCAGTATAACACGATATTTCCTCATTCTTTGGCCTTGAAGTATACTTGGGTTTGCTAAACGCAACAACTAGTTTTAACCTTGCCCATAAGGTTGTAAAATTCCGTTTTTCAGCCCGTAGCTGTTTTTGGGTTTAGGGCCTTGCGCTGCTCAGCGGCTGATAAAAAGCAGGTTAACCGGAAACCGGAACGGCGCAACCGAGGCCTGGTCCGCATTGGTTGGAGCGGCGTATCTTTCCTCGAAATCCCCGCGCTTCTCCATGAAAAAAGCCTTCCTGCTGCTCCTCGCAGCCTTTGCCGCCCTCACTGCCCCCGCCCAAACCCTGCATTCCCCCGCCCACAAGCTCACGCTCAGCTTCCGCCTGAGCCCGGCCGGGGAACCCACGTACCAGCTTCAGTACGGCGCGAAATCGGTGGTGCAGGCCAGCCGCCTCGGCGTGCTGCTCCAGGGGCAGCCCGGCTTCGATAAGGGCTTCACCATCGCCCGGATTGATTCCAGCCGGCACGACGACACCTGGACACCGGTGTGGGGCGAGGTGAAAAGCATCCGCAACCACTACCGCGAGCTGGCCGTGACGCTGCAGCAGCCGGCCCCGCAGAACCGGCAGCTGGTCCTGCGCTTCCGCCTGTTCGACGATGGGCTGGGTTTCCGCTACGAGTTTCCGGAGCAGCCCAGCCTGAAGTACTTCACGGTGACGGCCGAGAAAACCGAGTTCAACCTCCCCGCCGACCACCAGGCCTTCTGGATGCGGGGCGACTACGACACCAACGAATACCTTTACTCGACCACCCGGCTGAGTGAGGTAAGTCCGGCCACGGCCAGGCCCACGCCCGAAATTGCCACCCAGACCCCGATTGCGGGCAACGCTGTGCAAACGCCGCTCATGCTCAGGTCCGACGACGGGCTGTACGTGAACATCCACGAGGCGGCGCTGGTCAACTACCCGGCCATGGCCCTGCTCGTGAACGGGGCTATGCACGGCCTCACCAGTCAGCTCTGCCCCGATGCCACGGGCGCCATGGCCCACCTGCAAACCCCCGCCCAGACTCCCTGGCGCACCGTGGTAGTGGCCGATAATGGCCCCGCTATCCTGTCGTCGAAGCTGATTCTGAACCTGAACGAGCCCAGCAAAATGGTTGATACGGGCTGGATCAGGCCGCAGAAATACGTGGGCGTGTGGTGGGAGATGCAGATCAACAAGGGCAGCTGGTCCTACTCCGACGTGAACAACATCAAGCTGGCCGACACCGATTTCGCCACGCTCAAGCCCCACGGCCGCCACGCCGCCAACACCGCCAACGTGAAGCGCTACATCGACTTCGCCGCCCGCAACGGCTTGCCGGGCGTGCTGGTCGAAGGCTGGAACGTGGGCTGGGAAGACTGGTTCGGCAACTGGAAAGAGGAGGTCTTCGACTTCGTGACGCCCTACCCGGACTTCGCCGTGAACGAGCTGCAAACTTACGCCAGCGGCAAGAACGTGAAGCTCATCATGCACCACGAAAACAGCGGCTCCGTCACCAACTACGAGCGGCGGATGGATAGCGCCTACCGCTTCATGAAGGAGCATAACTACGACGCCGTGAAAACCGGCTACGTGGGCCGCATCATCCCCCGCGGGGAGCACCACGACGGCCAGTGGATGGTGAACCACTACGTGCGCGTGGCCCAGAAAACCGCCGAAAACCGCATTATGGTGGATATGCACGAGCCCGTGCGCCCGACGGGTCTGCACCGCACCTACCCCAACTGGCTGGCCAACGAAGCGGCCCGGGGCAACGAGTTCAACGCCTGGAGCAGCGGCAACCCGCCCGAGCACGAAACTATTCTGCCCTTCACCCGGCTGATGGGCGGCCCCATGGACTATACGCCCGGCATCTTCCAGATCAAGCTCGATGAATACGCCCCGCAGAACAAGGGCAAGCAGGTGCACACCACCCTGGCCAAGCAGCTGGCCCTGTACGTGACGCTGTACAGCCCTTTGCAAATGGCCGCCGACCTCCCCGAAAACTACGAGAAGCACCCCGACGCCTTCCAGTTCATCCGCGACGTGCCCGTGGACTGGGACGACACCCGCATCCTGCTGGCTGAGCCGGGCGACTTTATCACTACCGCCCGCAAAGCGAAAGGCAAAGATGAGTGGTACCTGGGCAGCATCACCGACGAAAACGCCCGTCAGCAGCAGGTCCGGCTCGATTTCCTGACGCCCGGTCAGCAATACGAAGCCACCATCTACGCCGACGGCAAAGGAGCTTCCTGGGATAAGAACCCCATGGCCTACCAGATCCGCAAGCAGAAGGTGACCAGCAAGTCGGTACTGAAGCTGCAACTGGCGGCCGGTGGCGGGGTGGCGGTGAGCTTTAAGCCGGGGAAGTAAACCGACTCAGGTGGGATGGGGACATTCCCCGACTTTCCGGTCTGCACTGAAATATACCTGTCGCAGTCAGGGCGCTCCGAACTGAACGTAAGCTCAAGCAATGTGCTGTTTAAGATCGGGCAAGATGCTGTGGGCCTTCACACCGTGGGACACGATGTAGTAATACGGCGTATGCGTCCACCCTTGGAGTGGCTGCCCCAGCACATGAGCGTTGAAACCATAACGGCAGGGCAGCTCTACATTACTACAGCGGGTTCATGACTGGTGTACGCTCCGGTCCGGCGGCTTTTTCAGCCGCCGGACCGGAGCCAATGACCGGTCCACCAATTCCGAAACCGCTATAAGCGTAATTCCAGCGGGGAGCAGCTGGTGGTCAGCATGAAATTGCTGCCGGGGCTGATACTGGCGTGAATCTAATTGCTGTGGAGTCTGAGAATGGGATTCGCCAACTGCGCCTGGGCACGGAAGACAAAGACGCAATGGCCCAACGAGCCAGTAGTAATGACTGGATGCCACAGCGCCCAGAGGCAGTTTCGAGGAATTATACCCTACAGGTAACCACTATCGTTGCCGACGGCCTCCAGGCCATGATTCCTCCGCTGGAATATGGCGAACGGTTTTATTGCCACTACATCATAGCGGAAAATCCACGGTGCAAATCAGCGGACTACCCGGAGGAGCCGGATATTTCGACCTGGTATGCTGTGGAACAGACCAAAAGCCGACTGGAACGAGCTTGGCAAGAAGACGCAAAAAATCCCCGCCCATAAGGCCGGGGATTTTTGTGGGTTCTTACTCGTCAAGGAAACCGGCGGTAAATATCCTGCCCGTGTAATCAGCAGGGAATCCATCGGCGGAGGAAAAGCTGGGGAATCAGCGCAAAATCAGCGGCATCCGTAATTTACGCCGAAAACGAGGTGCCGCAGCCGCAGGTGCTCTTGGCCTGGGGGTTGTTGAAGACGAAGCCGCGGGCATTCAGGCCATCCTGGAAGTCGACTTCCATGCCCAGCACGTACATGGCGTGCTTCTTATCCATGATGAGCTTCAGGCCGTCGAGGTCGTAGATTTCATCGTTGTCCTTGGCTTTGTCGAAGCCGAGCAGGTAGCTCATGCCCGAGCAGCCGCCGCCCTGCACGCCGATGCGCAGGCCGTATTCGGTCGGTACTTTCTTGTCCTCGATGATATTCCGAACCTCAACCAAGGCCCCCGGCGTGAGGGTGATGGGAGCAATTTTAGTTGACACGGCGGTGGTCATAGGGCGTTCTGCGTTAAAAGAGTAGGGGCAAAGATACGAAGCCCGGAGCATACCCCATCGGCCCCGACGCGTATAGAACACCCCGGGCCGGCGTCGGGTTCACCAAAATATTTGCCGACCTTGCCGCCGCCTAAAAGCCCTTTTCAGCCCGCATGGATACTACTGCGTACGTTTTCGATCTGCTCAAAATTATTCTGCCCGCCCTCATCGTGGCGGGTTCCATTTTCTACCTCATCCAGCAGTATCTGGAAAAGGAGCAGCAGCGCCGCCTGATTGAGATGCGTATGCAAACGTCCAGGGAAACCCTGCCATTGCGGCTGCAGGCCTACGAGCGGGTGACGCTGCTGCTCGAGCGCATCACGCCCAACAACCTGCTCGTGCGCCTGAGCAGTTCCGGCCAGACGGCCGCCGAGTACCACCGCCTGCTGGTGACCGAAATTCGGGCCGAGTTCGAGCACAACCTCAGCCAGCAGCTCTACATGAGCCCCGACGTGTGGGACCAGATCCGGCAGGCCAAGGAAACCATCCTGACGATGGTGAACAAAGCCTACCAGACCCTGCCCGCGCCCCAGCAGGCCCGCGGCACCGACCTGGCCAAGCGCATCCTGGAAACTCTCATTGCCGACGAAGTAGACCCGACCGCCCAGGCCCTGAACTCCGTGAAACGCGAAGTAACGGGCCTGTTTTAGGGTGGTTATTGGTTTTTGGTTATTTGTTTTTGGTTTTTAGCGGCCCACGACTTTCCGCCACCCAGCCTTAAAAAGGCCGGGTTTCGTTTGACCAAAAACCAAAAACCAACCACCAAAAACCAACCTAGGCCGTGGCCAGGACGGCGTCGATGGCGCGCTGGTAGCAGGCTTCGTAGAGGGGCAGGATTTTGTCAATCTCGAACTGCTCGGCCCGCGCCAGGGCGGCAGCTTTGAAGCGGGGCAGGTTGTCCTCTTCGAGAATGTAGAGGGCGTTCTTCACCATGTCGGCCACGTCGCCGATTTCGCTGAGCATGCCCGTCACGCCGTGCAGGTTCAGCTCGGGAATGCCGCCGGCGTTGGTGCTGATAACTGGCACTTCGCAGGCCATGGCTTCGAGAGCGGCCAGGCCGAAGCTTTCCTTCTCGGAAGGCATCAGAAACAGGTCGGCGATGCTGAGGACTTCCTCCACGGCTTCGAGCTTGCCCAGGAAGCGGACATCATCGCACAGCCCGAGCTCCCGGCAGAGCTTCTCAATGCGCGGCCGGTCGGGGCCGTCGCCGACGAGCAGGAGCTTGGCGGGAATCTGCTGGCGCACCCCGGCGAAGATGTGCACCACGTCGTCGACGCGCTTCACGGAGCGGAAGTTGGAGGTATGCACCAGCAGCTTTTCGCCTTCCGGGGCAATGGCGGCCTTAAAGTGGCCCTTGTTCTGCTTCTTGAAGCGCGCCAGGTTGATGAAGTTCGGAATAACTTCAATATCCTTCTCGATGGCGAAGTACTCGTAGGTGGCCTTGCGCAGGTCCGCCGACACGGCCGTTACGCCGTCGCTCTGGTTGATGCTGAACGTGACGACCGGCTCGTAGCTGGCATCCTTGCCGACGAGCGTGATATCGGTGCCGTGCAGGGTGGTGATGACCGGAATGGAAATGCCCTTGGTGCGCAGAATCTGCTTGGCCATGTAGGCCGCCGAAGCGTGGGGAATGGCATAGTGTACGTGCAGCACGTCGAGCTTTTCGTTCTGGGCGATGTCGACCATCTTCGAGGCCAGCGCCAGCTCGTAGGGCGGAAACTGAAACAGCGGATACGGCGGAATATAGACCTCGTGGTAGAATAGGTTCTCGTTGAAAAAATCGAGGCGCACGGGCTGGCTGTAGGTGATAAAGTGCACCCGGTGACCTTTCAGGGCCAGGGCTTTGCCCAGCTCCGTGGCCACCACGCCGGAGCCGCCAAAAGTAGGGTAACAGACAATTCCGATGTTCATGGCAGTGGGGTGGGCGGGGGGCACGGGGAGAGAAAACAAAAATTGGCGGTGAGTCATCTGCTACAGATGCCTCACCGCCAATTGCAGGTCAGGAGAAATGGAAAGTCGGACAACAGATCATGACTTGACCAAGGACTTGTAAATAACGTCGTGGATGCGCGTCCGGATGTTATACTGGCGCAATTTGTTGTTGCCGCCGTCGGGATACACCCGATTGGAAAGAAAGATGTAGAGGATTTTGTTTTCCGGGTCCATCCACACGCAGGTGCCGGTGAAGCCCGTATGGCCAAACGTACTTTCCGGCGACAGGTTCGACGTGGGGCCTTCCGGCTTCTCGGGGTTGCCGTGGTCCCAGCCCAGGCCGCGGCGGTTGCCCGCTACCTGGGGCCGGGCAAATTCCGTCACCACCGGCGACTGAAAGTAGCGCTGCCCGCCGTAGCGGCCGTTCTGCATATTCATCTGCATCAGAATAGCGAGGTCATTAGCATTGGCAAAGAGTCCGGCGTGGCCGGCCACCCCGCCGGTCAGGGCCGC
Organism: Hymenobacter fastidiosus; assembly: GCF_039539565.1. Taxonomy (NCBI): domain Bacteria; kingdom Pseudomonadati; phylum Bacteroidota; class Cytophagia; order Cytophagales; family Hymenobacteraceae; genus Hymenobacter; species Hymenobacter fastidiosus. Next base: position 37,773 of record NZ_BAABDJ010000039.1, read on the forward strand.
CGTCTGGTCGTGTACGGTGCCCTGGAGCTGGGTTTTGCGGTAGTACGTGTCGTTTTCGGTGGGCGCGATGCAGGCTTTGGGGAAACGCTCCAGCGGGTTATAGGTCATGGAGGCCAGGCCCAGCGGCGCGTAGAACGTCTTCTGCAGAAACGCATCGATGGGCTGATTGAGCAGCTTCTCGCTCACCCGTTTCAGAATCATAAAGCTCAGGTCGCTGTATTCTACCGGGTACTTGCCCTTGATTTTGGGCAGCAGGCCGGAGCGTACTATCCAGGTCCAGACGGAGTCGTTCACGGCCCTGGTGCTAAAGGTGCCGGGCGCGACTTCGTTGGGAAAATCGTCGGAGCGGGTGCTGGCGTAGAAGGTAGGCTTAAGCCCGGCCTTGTTTACGGTCCGCTCCCAGGTGGGAATGCCGGGCTTGAGGCCGCCCTGGTGCAGCAGCAGGTCGCGCATGGTCATGTCCTTCTTGTTGGACGTGCGCAGCTCGGGCAGGTAATCGGCCACCTTGGCATCGAGGCTGAGCTTGCCCTGGTCCTTGAGGTACATGATGGTTTGCAGCGTGCCCGCTACTTTCGTCACCGACGCCAGATCGTAGAGCGTGCTGCTTTCCACGGGGTGAGCCTTATCGTAGGTGCTGTAGCCGTAGCTTTTGTCGAACACCACGGCCCCATTCTTGGCTACCAGCACCTGACAGCCCGGGGCAGCCGCGTAGGCCACCGACTCGAGGGCAATATTGTCGATCTGGGCCAGCACTTTAGAATCGAGTCCTTCGCTTTCCGGAGCAGCATAGCGCAGGCGATGGAAGTCCGGCGTCGGAAGTCCAACCCCGGCCTTCAGCGTCGGCGACACCGTGACGGGCAATTGGCCTTTGGCCGGCAGGGCCCCAAACAACACCTGCGGCATTACCAGCTGGGAAGGATAATTGTCTTCGTAGCCGCACACCAGAGTGCGGGCGTCTTCCAGATACTTCAGCGCGTAGGCGTTGCCCATGGCAACCACCACGGTTTTGAGGCGGGGGTTAGCCTGCAGCTGCCTGATGAATTTGAGCGCGCCGTCGCCGATGCCATAGTTGTGGGTCGGCGTGTTGTTCATCCCGTGCAGGCTCACCACCACCACATTGTAGGGCGCCAGGCGGCTCTGCAGCCGTTCGAAGGTAGAATCAGGGGCGTACCGGTTCGCTACCGAATACACGGGGCCACTCTGATACTTGTTCATGATGGTGGCGTAGGTGCTGCCGGCACCCGTGCCTATCGTAACCGAAGCAATACGCAGGGTATCGAGCCGATGGAAGGGCAGCAGGTCATCCCCATTCTTTACCACCGTCACGGCGTGCTCATAAATCTGCTGCTGCACCTTACGGCTCAGCGGGCGGTTCAGGTTGTCGACCAGATTGGGCACGTCGACGGGCTGGTACCGGTTCAGGCCGGCCCAGTACTTGGCCCGCAGAATCTTGCGGACCCGTGCGTCGATGTCTTCCTGAGTGATTTTGCCGGCCGCGACAGCTTCCCGGACGCGCTGCAAGCCCAGGGGTACGTCTTCCGAAAACAGCAGCACGTCGTTGCCCGCAATCAGGGCCAGGGCATCCAGCTCGCCGGGCTTATAGAGGTTTGCTACGCTCTTCATATTCAGCGCGTCGGTGAACACCAGGCCCTGGTAGCTCATCTTCTCCTTCAGCAGCCCCGTCACCAGACTCCTGGAAAGGGTAGTTGTCTGGGTCTTGATGGTATCGAAGAGGGGCATGTAGAGGTGAGCCACCATCACGCCCATCACGCCGGCCTCAAACGATTTCTGAAATGGGTAGAGGTCCACGTTGGTCAGGCGGGCCATGTCGGTGTTCACTACCGGCAGGGCCACGTGCGAGTCCACGTCGGTGTCGCCGTGGCCGGGAAAGTGCTTGGCTACGGCCACAATGCCATGATCCTGCAGGCCCCGGATATACGCTACCCCACGCTTGGAAACCTGCTCCTTGTTCTCGCCAAACGAGCGGTTGCCGATAACCGGGTTGTCGGGGTTCGAGTTGACGTCGATAACCGGGGAGAAGCTGACGTGGACGCCGAGCGTTTTAAGCTTAAGGGCAATTTCACGGCCCATCTGGTACACGTACTGGTCGTCGTCCATGGCCCCCAGCGTCATCTGCTTGGCGAAGTGCATGCTGGAGTCGAGGCGCATGTCGAGGCCCCATTCGGCATCCATAGCAATCAGCAGCGGTACTTTGGCTATCGCCTGGTACCGATTGGTCAGCGCCGCCTGCCGCTTGGGGCCGCCCTGCAGAAACATCAGCCCGCCCACGTTGTAGGTGCGCACCAACTCGTCGATGCGCTGGGCGTGTTTTTTATCCTTGTTGGAATACGCGGCCACCATGAACAGCTGCCCCAGGCGCTGGTCCGGAGTCAGGGAAGTGAACACGCTGTCGACCCAGGTCTGCTCGGCGGCCGACATCGGCCGGGCGCCCAGGTTTCGGGGGGCCGCCGACGTGATGATCAGACCCGTAACGGCCAAAAGAAGCAGTAAAAGTCTAATCCGGATATCCTTGAGCATCGGCTCCCGTGGTAGGGTCTTAAAGTTGAATCAGAGCGGAAATAGCCCTACTTTTGTGTTCCTTGGAAAGGTAGTTCAGCGAGCGTGGCAACCAGTTTTTCTGACCTCCAGCACCTTGCTTTCTGCTCTCCTAACGCACCGGATTGGAAAATAGTCCGCCTCCGGACACACTAAAGTTGGCCGCAAACTTACGGATAAATTCCCGACGCGGTGCGCCGATTGGCAGCGGGTGGTCGATTTTGCCGGGGCTAACTTCTTCATACTCAACTTCAGTTCGTAGCCGATGGCGGATGTGATTCAGTTGCTTCCCGAGTACCTTGCCAATCAGATTGCGGCGGGTGAAGTGGTGCAGCGCCCGGCGTCGGTGGTGAAGGAGCTCCTCGAAAATGCCGTCGATGCCGGGGCCACCCAGGTGCAGCTGATTGTGAAGGATGCCGGCAAACAGCTCGTCCAGATTGTCGACAACGGTTCGGGCATGAGCCCCACCGATGCCCGCATGAGTCTGGAGCGACACGCTACCAGCAAGATTCGTTCCACCGAGGATTTGTTCCGCATCCGCACCCTGGGTTTTCGGGGTGAAGCCCTGGCTTCCATTGCCGCCGTAGCCCAGGTGGAGCTCCGCACCAAGAAGCGCGACCAGGACACCGGCACCCTGCTGCTCATCGAAGGCTCCCAGGTAACGAGCCAGCAGCCCGTCGCCTGTCCCGACGGGACCAGTATCGCGGTCAAGAACCTGTTCTACAACGTGCCGGCCCGGCGCAATTTCCTCAAGACCAATGCCGTGGAGATGCGCCACATCCTGGACGAGTTCCAGCACGTGGCCTTGTCCAACCCGCAGATTACGTTTTCGCTCTACCAGAACGACCTGGAGGTATTCAACCTGCCGGCCGGCCGCCTCAGCCAGCGTATCGTAGCCCTGCTGGGCAATGGCTATAAGGAGCAGCTGGCGGCCTGCGAGGAAGTAACCCCGTTTCTCACCGTGAAGGGCTTTATCGGCAAGCCGGAGGCGGCGAAGAAAAGCCGGGGCGACCAGTTTTTCTTCGTCAACAACCGCTTTATCCGCTCGGCTTACCTCAACCACGCCGTGCTGGCCGCCTACGAAGGGCTGCTGCCCCGCGACACCTTCCCGTTCTACGTGCTGTTTCTGGAGCTGGACCCCAAGGCCATCGACATCAACGTGCACCCGACGAAGACGGAAATCAAGTTTGAGGACGAGAAAACCGTGTATGCCATTGTGCGGGCCGCCGTGAAGCAGTCGTTGGGGATTCACAACATGGCCCCGTCGCTGGATTTTGAGGGCGACGTGAACTTCGCGCCCATTCAGCCCCTGCGCTCCTCGGCCGGGGCCAATTCGTTTGCCGACGACTTCCGGCCCGATGCCCTGGCTTCGGCCGCGGCCCGGGCCGCGGCTCCCGGGTCCCGCGAGGATCAGCATCTGCGCACCGCTTCGTCCGGCACGGCTCCGGCCCGCCCTACCGAGCAGGCCAAGCGGGATCTGGAAGACTTCTACCGTTCCCTGGGGCAGACGGTAGCGCCCGATCTGCCGGCCGCGCCGCCCACGATGCCGGAATTCGGCGCGGAAAAGAACCCGGCCCCGGCCAGTGCGGCCCCGGAGCTGCCGCTGCGCGAAGCCACCAACGGGCCGGGCAGCCGCGTGATTCAGGTGAACCAGCAGTATCTGCTGGTGCCGGTGAAGTCGGGCGTGATGCTCATTGATCAGGCCGCGGCGCGGGAGCGGATTCTCTACGAGCAGTACGTGCTCGGGCTGGAGCGCGAAAGTGCCGGCTCCCAGACCCTGCTGTTTCCGCGCACCGTCACCTTCACGCCCCAGGACTTTGCCATTCTGCGCGAGGTATCCGACGATCTGCACGCCCTGGGCTTCCGCTTCGCCGAGTTCGGCCCCAACACCATTGCCGTGGAAGGGCTGCCCGCCGACGTGCCCAACCGCGCCGAGAAGGAGCTGCTGGAAGGACTCATCGAGCAGTTTCGTACCCATGCCGGCCCGGTGCGCCTCGACCGGCGCGAGAAAGTGGCCCGCGCCCTGGCCCGCCGCGTGGCTACCAGCAGCGACAACGCCCGGCTCTCCGACAAGGAAATGGCGGCGCTCGTCGACCGGCTCTTTGCCTGTACCGTGCCCAGCTACACCCCCGATGGCCGCCGTACGCTGGTGCTGCTGGAGCTGAGCCAGCTCCAGGAATTTTTCCGCAAACCTTAGCCGAAACACTCAGTTTGCGTACTGTCGGTGGCCGCTTCGGTCCGCATCCTCTTTCCGCGAATTTGCTTTCGCGTTACTTTGCCTTCCATGTTCAACTTAACCCCAACGGTACGCACGCTGCTTTTTATCAACATCGGCGTCTTCCTGTTGCAGACTCAGCTGACCAGCCGGATGAATTTTCTGGCGCTCTATTCCGTAGAGTCCGCCTACTTTCAGCCCTGGCAGTTTGTGACCTACATGTTTATGCACGGCGGCTTCATGCACCTGCTCTCCAATATGTTCGGCCTGATTTCCTTCGGCCCGCTGCTGGAGCAGCGCTGGGGCGGCAACCGCTTTCTGACCTTCTGGCTGATTTGCGGAATCGGGGCCGGCGTGCTGTATTCGGGGGTGCGGTATTTTGAAATAAATAAAATGCGGCAGGACCTGGAAATCTTCCGGCAGGATCCGACCGACGTCCACCTCCAGGATTTCGTGGAGCACAACATGAAGGAGTATGAGGAGAGCTTCCAGCCGGTAATCCGGCAGCTGCACGCCACGCCCGGTGACCAGCAGCTTATTCAGGGCGCCCTGGCTTCGTTGCAGCAGATGTACAACAGCGGTCTGAACTCGCCGATGCTGGGCGCGTCGGGGGCGCTGTTCGGTATCCTGTTCGCCTTCGCCTACCTGTTTCCCAACACCGAGCTGATGCTCCTGTTTTTCCCGTTTCCCATCAAGGCCAAGTACTTTGTGGCGCTTTACGCGTTGTATGAGCTCTACAATGGCGTCCACCGGACACCCGGCGACAATGTGGCGCACTTCGCCCATTTGGGCGGAATGTTGATTGGGTTTGTTCTGTTGAAAATCTGGGAGCGGGGCCGCACCCGCTTCTACTGATCTGCTGAGCTATGAGTATCGTAAATGACATCCGTACCGCGTTCAGTCGCCGCGACAATGCGTTGAACCAGCTGCTGCTGATCAACGTGCTGGTGTTCGTGGCCTTTATTCTGCTGCGCACCGTGCTGTTTCTGGTGACCAAAGACAAGAATGCCCACTTGCCCATTCTGCAGTGGCTGGCCGTGCCGTCGGTGCCCGGAACGCTGCTCACCCGGCCCTGGACGCTGCTCACCTACAGCTTCATTCACTTCGACTTCTTTCACATCCTGTTCAATCTGCTCAACCTGTACTGGTTTGGCACCCTGGTGCGGGAGTACCTCGGCGACCGGCGGCTGGTGAGCCTGTACGTGCTGGGGGCCCTGGCCGGTGCGGCCCTGTACCTGCTGGCGTTCAACCTGCTGCCCGTTTTCCGCGATGCTCCGGCTATTCTCTACGGCGCTTCGGCGGGCGTGACGGCCGTGATTCTGGCGGCCGCGACTTTGCTGCCCGACTATACGTTCAGCATCATCTTTATTGGGCCGGTGCGCATCAAATACATTGCGGCCGTAGTGGTGCTGGTGTCGGTTGCGGGAATCAATGGCGGCAATGCCGGCGGGGAAATAGCCCACCTGGGCGGGGCCCTGCTGGGCTTCGTCTTCATCAAGCAGATTCAGGCCGGCCGCGACCTGGGCCGGCCCGTGCAGGCTATCGGCGACTGGGTAGGTAATCTGGTATCGGGGCGGCCCAACCTGCGCGTGACGCACCGCAGTGGTCCGGCAGAAGCGCCGACGGCGAAGAAGAGTGGCCCCATCAAGCCGGAGCAGGAAGAAATCGACGGTATTCTGGATAAGATTTCGCGCTCCGGCTACGAAAGCCTGTCGAAGGAGGAAAAGCAGAAGCTCTTCAAAGCGAGCCAGAAGTAGAATCACGGAGGCCGCTGACTTTTCGCTGACTTCGCGCCGGCCGATCAACCTGACCTATAAGCCCATTGGCTCCGTCAATGGGCTTTTTGCTTCCGTATATGCCGCTGCCGCCGGGCCGGGGGTAACTTCCAATTGGCGTGGGCGGGCGTTTCAGGGCGGGAAATACGGCCACCAAAAAGGGCCGCTCTGCGCAGCAGAACGGCCCTTTCACGGCGCTACGGAAAGACTTAGGCGTTAGCCATCATCTTGTCCAGGGCGTCCATCACTTCTTTCACGTGGCCGCGGGAGGTTTCCAGCAGGGCCTTTTCCTCGTCGTTGAGCTGGAGCTCAATAACTTTCTCCACGCCGTTTTTGCCCAGAATAACCGGCGCGCCGAGGTACACGCCGTTCATGCCGTACTCACCCTGCAACTCAATGCACACGGGGAACACGCGGCGCTGGTCGCGCACGATGGCTTCTACCATCTGGGCCGCGGCGGCCCCGGGAGCGTACCAGGCCGAAGTGCCCATCAGCTTCACCAGCTCCCCGCCACCTACGGCCGTGCGCTGCACGATGGCGTCGAGCTCCGCTTTGCCAATCATTTCCGTTACCGGAATACCAGCTACCGTGGTGTAGCGCGGCAGGGGCACCATCGTGTCGCCGTGGCCACCCATGAGGACGGCCTGAATATCCTTTGGGCTTACATTAAGGGCTTCAGCGAGGAAAGCGCGGTAGCGGGCCGTATCGAGGATGCCGGCCATGCCGAACACCTTTTCGCGGGGCAGGCCCGAGGTAAGGTGCGCCTGGTAGGTCATCACGTCGAGCGGGTTCGAAACGATGATGATGATAGCGTCAGGCGAGTGTTTCACCACCTGCTCGGTCACCGACTTCACGATGCCGGCGTTGGTCGAAATCAGGTCGTCGCGGCTCATGCCGGGCTTGCGGGGCAGGCCCGAAGTAATAACTACTACGTTGGAACCAGCCGTGCGGGCGTAGTCGCTGGTAACGCCCACCGTGCGGGAGTCGTAGCCGATAATGGGGGATTTCTGCCAGATATCCAGCGCCTTGCCTTCGGCGAAGCCTTCCTTAATATCAACGAGGACGATTTCGTTGGCTATTTCGCGGGTGGCCAATACATCGGCGCAGGTAGCGCCTACATTGCCAGCTCCAACAACGGTTACTTTCATCGGGTGGGAGATTGAGTTAGAAGATTTAACATCCGAGCCGTAAAGCTAAGGAGAAGCTGGGAGTTAGAAGCCAGAAGTTGGGAGAAGTGGATGGCCCGGGCAGGAAACTTTCCTTCTGGCTTCCAGCGCCTGGCTCCCGGCTTCTCCCAAACAGCTACATGCGCTTCACCACCAGCACCCGCGCGGTTTCCTCCGTCACCTTAAACCGCTCATCGGGCCGGAAGCCGACCACCCAGGCAATCTTGCCGTCGGCCGTGACCAGTACCCAGACGCCGTCCTTGAGGTTGAGCGGCACCTTCTGGTCGATGAGGAAGTCCGAAAGCTTCTTTTTGCCCTTCATGCCGATGGGCATAAACCAGTCGCCTTCCTGCCAGGGGCGCACGGTGAGCGGGAAGCGGAGCTTGTCGGCGTCCAGGGCGGCTACGGCTTTGCCCTTGGGCACCTCAAAGCCGGCCACCTCGTGCAGCTCGGTACGCAGGTGGAGCCCGTCGATTTTGAGCACCTCCTGCCCGGCCAGGAGCTGGTGGGTGCCGAACCTGGTCAGGCTGCGGCGGGTGATGACTAGCTGTTCCCGGTCCTTGACCAGCAGGTGCGTCGGCGACTCGAAGCGGCGGCCGGCGGGGGCTTTGAACGCGGCCACAACGTCCTTCACCACCAGGTAGGAGAAGCCGAACGGCCGCAGCAGCTCGTGCAGTACCAGCGCCACGGCCGCCGTGGCCTGGAGGGTGGCAATGTTGAGGTAGGTTACTTCCGCTTCCTCGTGCCGGGCCGCGCGGGCCGTGTCGGCTACGTAGCGGCGCACGATTTCCTCGGCCCCGCCCACCCGCTCGGCCGTGATGTGCAGGGTCTGGTCGAGGTTGGGGTTGATGTCGCGCAGCACGGGCAGCACGTCGTGACGCAGGCGGTTGCGCTGGTAGAGGGTACTGTCGTTGGAGGCATCCTCGCGCCAGATCAGGTGCTGCTCCACGAGGTAGTCGTACAGATCCTCTTTGCCCATGCCCAGCAGCGGCCGGACCACGTGGCCGTTTTTGGGGCGGATGCCGTGCAGGCCGGCCAGGCCGGTGCCGTGGGTGAGGTTGAGCAGCATGGTTTCGGCCGCGTCGCGCTGGTGGTGGGCGGTGGCTACGTAAGCGAGCTGCTGGGTCCGGCGGATCCGCTCAAACCACTCGTAGCGCAGGGTGCGGGCGGCCATCTGGGTGGAAATGCCTTCCTGCTCGGCAAAAGCCTTAGTCTGGAAGAACTCGGCGAAATAGGGCACCTCGTACTTCTTGGCCAGCTTGCGCACAAACTCCTCGTCGGCATCGGCTTCTTCGCCGCGCAGGCCGAAATGACAGTGGGCAATGGCAAACGGAATTTCCAGCCGGTGCAGCACGTCGGCCAGCACCACCGAGTCCATGCCGCCGCTGACGGCTACCAGCAGCTGGTCGGTAAAAGCAAAAAGCTCGTTTTCCTGAATGTATTGGCGGACGCGGTCAAGCATGGGAGGGAAGGAGCTAGGAGTTAGGATGGTAGCTACTGCTAAAAACCAGTTCCCCTCCTCAGCTGAGGAGGGGCTAGGGGTGGTTGACCGGAGCGTTGGACGACTTCTAACTCTAGTCCTCTGGCGCTGGTTAACCACCCCGCCCTTCGGGCACCCCTCCTTGAAAAAAGGAGGGGACCAGAAAAGTAGTTCTAGCCTCTGGCCTCTCAAAAAAAGGCACTACCCTGCAAAGATGGGCGTTACCGGCGGGCCTTCCGTACCTTTGTTGGGAAATGCCGTTCGTAAAGTCCTTTTTTCTGTTTCTGGCAGCGCTGCTGCCTATGGCGTCTTTGGCCCAGCAGCGGCCCGCGCCGGCTACTGCGCCCAAAGGCCAGCGCATTGAGCTGCTGCCCGGCACCCGGGAGCTGATCGGCGGTACGTTCAACGGCGTGGAAATCCGCAAGCTGATCGGCAACGTGAGCTTCAAACAGGAAAACACGTTTCTCTACTGCGACTCCGCTTACCAGTATCTGGACCGCAATGCCATTGAGGCGTTCAGCAACGTGCGCATCGTTGATAATGATACCGTGACCATTACCGGCGACCGGGGTACTTACGACGGCGACACCCGCAAGGCCCGCATGACCGGCAACGTGACCATGCGCGACCCGCGCATGACGCTCACCACCCAGGTCCTGGATTATGACCTGAGCAAAAACCTGGCGTACTACAGCACCGGCGGCCACCTCGTGGACCCCGAAAACACGCTCGACAGCCAATACGGCTACTACAACACGACCAGCAAAGTATTCAGCTTCAAGCGTAACGTGCACCTGGTGACCAAGGAAAACGACATCACCACCGATACGCTGCAGTATAACACGCTAAGCAAAGTGGCCTACTTCTTCGGGCCCACGCGCATCAAGGGCAAGCAGGGGAACATCTACGCCGAAAACGGCACCTACAACACTGTTACCAAGGTTTCCAACTTCCAGCGCAACGCCAAAATCGAAACCCCGAGCTACCTGCTGGGCGGCGACAAGCTGGTGTACGATGAGGTGAAGCAGTACGGGGTCGCCACGGGCCACGTGTCGATGACTTCCAAGAAAGATAACATCGTGCTGCGCGGCGACGTGGGCCGGTACTGGCGGGCCCGGGGGCGCACAAAAGTGTACGGCAGCAGCCCCGTGATGCGCAATATCTCGGATGGGGATACGCTTTACCTGGCCGCTGATACGCTGGTGAGCGTGGAAGGGCGGGCCCCGAAAAACACGGCGGGCATCCTGTATGCCTACCCGAAGGTGAAAATCTTCCGCAAGGACCTGCAGGGCCGCTGCGACTCGCTGACCTACGACCGCCAGAATTCCATCATTTACCTCAACAAGCGGCCGGTGCTGTGGACCGATAACAACCAGCTCACTGCCGACAGCATGGAGCTGCGCCAGAGTAAAGGCAAGATCGACCAGATGCGGCTGTACGCCAACTCGTTTATCGTGGGGCAGGATACGCTGTTGAACTTCAACCAGGTGAAGGGGCGCAACATGCTGGCTTACTTCGTGGATAGCAAGCTAAAAAAAGTGAACGTGCTTGGCAACGCGGAGAGCCTCTACTTCGCTCTTGAGGGGGATACGGCGCTGACCGGGATGAACAAAGCCGTGAGCGCCAACATGACGCTGCGCTTTGCCGACAGCAAGCTCCAGACTATCTCTTACCTCACCAACGCCGACGCCAGCTTTATTCCGCCCCACGAGCTCAAGCAATCCGACAAGCAGCTGAAGGACTTTAGCTGGCGCCCCAAGGAACGGCCCACGCGCCGCCTGGTGTTGGGCAAGCATTTCGCTCTGCCGGGGAAAGCCAAGCCGAAGCCCAAGCTAAAACCCAAAGCGAAAACTAAAACCACCACGATCAAACCGAAGACCGTGAAGCGGGCCGGGTCGCCCCGGCCTGTTACCCCGGCCCGACCAGCGGCGGTTACCCCGCCCAGGCCCCGGGCTAAATAACCCCGCTTTCCCTTCCTTTGATTCGGTTTCGCAATCCGCTACCTTTGCGCCCCTTATGCTGCATTTCCGCCCTGCCTTTTTTCTTCTGTTTCTGAGCACGTTGTTGCTGAGTTCCTGCTCCGGCTACCAAAAGCTGCTCAAGAACGGCGACGCCAACAAAAAGTATGAGGCTGCGGTGCAGTACTACGAAAAGGGCGACTTCTTCAAAGCCGGTACGCTGCTCGAAGATCTGGTGCCGCTGCTGAAAGGCCGCCCGGAGGCCGAAAAGGCCCAGTTTTACTTCGCCAATACCAACTACCAACAGCGCAACTACGTGCTGAGTGCCTACTACTTCAAGGCTTTTGCCGACACGTACCCCAACTCGATTTACGCCGAGGAAGCTACCTTCCTGAACGCTAAATCCCTGTTCCGCGACTCGCCGGAATTTGAGCTGGACCAGACCAACACGTATTCCGCCATCGAGTCGATTCAGGAGTTTCTGAACCGGTACCCCGAAAGCAAGTTCCGGCCCGAGGCCGAAAGCATGTCGCTGGAGCTGCAGAAGAAGCTGGAAAATAAGGCCTTCGAAAGTGCCCGCCTGTATTATCAGGTGCGCTACTACCAGTCCGCCGTCACGGCCTTCACCTCGTTTCAGCAGCAGTTCCCGGCCTCGGCCTACAACGAGCAGGCCGCCTTCCTGAAACTAGGCGCCCAGTACAGCTTGGCCAAGGAAAGCGTGGCCGAAAAGCAGCTGGAACGGTACCGGGAAGTGGTTCCCTTCTACCAGTACCTGCTCGATACCTACCCGCAGAGCAAAACGCTGAAGGAAGCCGAAACTATGTACGTATCCGCACAAGCCGAAATTGCCAAGCTCAAACCAGCAGGCACGGCCTCTAATTAAGGTGCTAATGTGGGCTAATGTGCTAATGTGGATTAATGTGTGGATGGTTAATGTGCTAATGTGAGAATGTGCTGAGGTGTTCATGGTCCTCGTTTCTGCTGCCCTAAACTGGCACATTAAAAAGCAGCCCATGAACAGTTCAGCACATTAAAAGCATCAGCACATTAATCTACATCAGCACATTCTCACATTAGCACATCAGCCCACATTAGCACATTAAAAGCATCAGCACATTAAAAACAGCCCCTCAAAAAATGAAAGCTCCGAACAACGTCTCCGCCTCCATCGTGACCCGCAACATGTCGGATTTCGCCAACGAAACCGGCAATGTGTACGAGTCCCTGGCCATCATTTCGAAGCGGGCCAACCAGATTTCCGTGAAGCTGAAAGAAGAGCTGAACGGCAAGCTGGCGGAGTTTGCCACTACGGTCGATAACCTCGAAGAGGTGTTCGAAAACCGCGAGCAGATCGAAATTTCCAAGCACTACGAGCGTCTGCCCAAGCCGACCAACCTCGCCATTGAGGAGTTTCTGGAAGGCAAAATCTACTTCAGCACGCCGTCGGAGTTTGACGAGAACGGCAATCTGCGCGTTGTCGAGTAAGTAGTAGCTACTGCCACGCGATGCCGCTGCAAGGCCGCAAGATAGTGCTGGGCGTATGCGGCAGTATTGCCGCGTACAAATCTGCTACGCTGGTACGTCTGCTGATCAGGGCCGGGGCTGAGGTGCAAGTCATTCTGACGGCCTCGGCCTCGGCCTTTGTCACGCCCCTTACCCTGAGCACGCTTTCTAAAAAGCCGGTGCTTACGGGTTTTCTCAAGGATGAAGCCGCCGGCGAGTGGCACAACCACGTGCAGCTGGGCCTCTGGGCTGATGCTCTGGTCGTGGCCCCCGCCAGTGCCAACACGGTGGCTCAGCTGGCTCAGGGGCATTGCCCCAACCTGCTGGCGGCCGTCTACCTTTCGGCCCGCTGCCCGGTGTTTCTGGCCCCCGCCATGGACCTGGATATGTATGCTCACCCGGCCGTAACGCAGAACTTCGAGCGGCTGCGCAGCTTCGGCAACCACGTGCTGGCCTCCCCGGCCGGCGAGCTGGCCAGCGGCCTTTCCGGCCCCGGTCGAATGCTGGAGCCGGAGGATATCGTGGCGGAGCTGGAACGGTTCTTTTTAATTAAAAATTAAAAACCGGTCGTTCTGAAGCAGGCTCATGTCAGCCATCTGTCAATGGGCAACAGGCTCCGGTCCGGCGGCTTTTTCAGCCGTCGGGCCGGTCGCCGCCAGCACAACCCGCCAGCATGAACCAATATCCGCGACCGTCGACCGGTCCGACGGCTGAAAAAGCCGCCGGACCGGAGCCAATGACCGGTACCCCGATTCCGAAACTGCTATAATTGAAAATGCGCGTCCTTATCACCGCGGGCCCCACTTATGAACCCATTGATCCGGTGCGGTTCATTGGCAACCACAGCACCGGCAAGATGGGTTACGCGCTGGCCGAGGTGTTTGCGGCAACCGGCGCGGAAGTCACCCTCATCAGCGGCCCTACCAACCTGACGGCCCCCGCGCACCCGCATATTCAGACCATCCGCGTCGAAACGGCCGACCAGATGTATGCCGCCGCCGCCGTGGCCGCTCCCGCCGCCGACGTGTGGGTGTTTGCCGCCGCCGTGGCCGATTACAAGCCGCGGGAGGTAGCGCTGAACAAGATCAAAAAGGCTGGCGACACGCTCACCCTGGAGCTGGTGAAGAACGTGGACATTGCCGCCACGCTGGGCCGCACGAAGCGGGCTGAACAATTTTCGGTGGGTTTTGCGTTGGAGACCAATAATGAGGAAGCCCACGCCCTGGACAAGCTCCACCGCAAGAATTTCGACCTGGTGGTGCTCAATTCCCTGCGCGACCCCGGCGCGGGCTTCCGCCACGATACCAACAAAGTGACCCTGCTGGAGGCCGGAGGCCAAATGACTATCTTTGAGTTGAAGCCGAAAGCCGCCGTGGCCCACGATATTGTCCGAACCGTCCTTGCCCGCCTGTCCCGTCGTGATGCGTAAAATTCTGATTCCGCTGCTGTTGCTGTTCATCCTGCTGGCTCACCCGGGGCGGGCGCAGGAGCTTAACGTGCAGGTACAGGTGACGGCCGAGAACGTGGCCATAACCGACCGGCAGCTCATTCAGCAGATGAGCAGCGGCATTCAGAACTTTCTGAACACCCGCCCCTTCACCCGGCTAACTTTCCGGCCCGATGAGCGCATCAACTGCCGCCTTTTCATCGGCATCAATAAGATTCCCGAAAACGGCCTCTATGAAGCCACCGCCCGTATTGTTACGACCCGGCCGGTGTACGGCACGGGCTACGAGACGAATATTCTGTCTTTCGTCGATAAGAACTGGGTGTTCCGCTACGACCCTCAGGTGCCGGTAATCGACTATTCGGAAAATGCTTTCGTGGGCAATCTGTCGTCGCTGCTGAGCTTCTATGCCTACCTCATTATTGGCATGGACCAGGACAGCTTTTCGCGGCTTGGCGGCTCGCCTTACTACGATCAGGCCCGCAATATTCTCAACAACGCGGCTTCCCAGAGCGTCACCAGCGAGAGTGATAATGGCTGGAAAGACGCGGAGTCGAACAACCGCTACTGGCTGCTCAACAACCTGCAGGACCCGCAGCTGGAAGCCCTGCGCTCGGGCAGCTACGCCTACTACCGCCAGGGGCTCGACGTATTTATTGAGAAGCCGGTAGAAGCCCGGACCAGCATTTTCTCTGCTTTGCAGGGCGTGCAGCAGGCCGCCGTGCGGCGGCCCGGTACGCTGCTGGCCCGCTCGTTCTTCACGGCCAAGTCGCAGGAAATCACGGATATCTTCCGCACCACCCAGGATGCCCAGCAGAAGCAGCAGATTGTGACGATGATGTCGGAGGTAGACCCCACCAACTCGGCCAAGTACCAGGCCCTGCTGAAGTAGATCGGCAACTACTTGCCGTAAGCGGTCTGCGAAACCCTCATGCCTGGGCTGCGACCCGGGATGAATGACTACCGGATCGGCCAGGAGTTGTTGCTAAAATACTTGGCGCATACTTGCGTTGTTGGGAGGAATGACTAATTTTATTAGTCGAAATGCCGCTGGAAGCCGCTGAAGCGCTTCGGGAGTTGATTTAACTTCGGTCATTCAGCCGGTTTCGGGCCTTATCCTCCTAACTGACGCGTCATGCTGGTTGACCTTCGCATAAAAAATTACGCCCTTATCGAGCAGCTGGAGCTCCGGCCTTCGGCGCTGCTGAATATCATCACCGGCGAAACCGGGGCCGGCAAATCCATCATGCTCGGGGCCATCGGGCTGCTGCTCGGTAACCGCGCCGACTCGAAGATGCTGTTCGACACCCAGCGCAAGTGCGTCATTGAGGGGCAATTCGACATTTCGACCTATCACCTCCAGGATATCTTCGAGTCGGAAGACCTCGACTACGATGCCCAGTGTATTCTGCGCCGCGAAATCAGCCCAACGGGTAAATCAAGGGCCTTTGTGAACGATACGCCCGTGACGCTGGACGCGCTGCGGAAAATCGGGGCCAACCTGATGGACATTCACTCCCAGCACGACACGCTGCTGCTGGGCGACGCCGTGTTTCAGCTTAACCTGCTCGACCTCTACGCCGGCCTGGTACCGGCGCGGGGACAGTACAGCAACGCCTTCCGCCAGTACCGCAAGCTGGAAGCGGACCTGAAAACCCTGGAAAATCAGGTGGTGCAGGCCAATAAGGAGCTGGACTACCACAGCTTCCTGCTCACTGAGCTGGAAGAAGCCCGCCTCGACGAAGACGACCAGGACGGGCTGGAGCAGGAAGTGAAGCAGCTGGAGCACGCCGAGGAAATCAAGTACAAGCTGACCCAGGCTTTTCAGAGCCTGAGCGAAAGTGAGTACTGCGCCACGGGCAGCATGAAGGAAGCAGCCACGATGCTCGGTCAGATTGCGGCCTACGCCGACCAGTTCCAGGTGTTGAAGTCCCGCCTCGACAGCTGCCTGATTGAGCTGCACGACATTGCCGACGAAGTGGAAGCCGCCGAGCGCCGCACCGAAGGCGACCCGGCCCGCATCGACGAGCTGCAGGGGCGCCTCAACGTATTCTACAACCTGCAGCGCAAGCATCAGGTGCGCGACGTGGAAGCCCTGCTGGCCGTGCGCGACGAGCTGCGGCAGAAAGTGGGCTCGGTGCTGAACCTGGACAAGGAAATCAGTCGTCTGCGCAAGGATGCCGAGGGCGCCTTGGCCACGGTGAAGCGGCAGGGCGGAAAGCTGTCGGAAAGCCGGCTGAAGTCGTTTCCGAAGTTTGAGAAGGAGCTGGGCGGGCTGCTGGCTGAGCTGGGCATGCCCCACGCCCGTATCGTGGTGCAGCACGCGGCCGGGGAGCCCGCCGCCAGTGGCCTCGACGTGGTCAGCATCCTGTTCACGGCCAACAAGGGGGCTCAGCCCCAGACGCTGAGCAAAGCCGCCTCGGGCGGGGAGTTCTCCCGCCTGATGCTCTGCATCAAGTACATGCTGGCCGACAAAACCGCGCTGCCGACAATCGTGTTCGACGAAATCGACACGGGTATTTCGGGCGAAATTGCGGTGAAAGTGGGTCGCATGATGCAGCAGATGGCCCGGAAGCACCAGCTGATTGCCATCAGCCACCTGCCCCAGATGGCCGCCGCCGGCGACTCCCACTACTTCGTGTACAAGGAAGACCGCGCCGACCGCACCGTGAGCCGTATCCGGGAGCTGACGCTGGACGAGCGGATCCGTGAAATTGCCCACATGATTGCGGGCGCCAAGCCCAGCGAAAATGCCTTCCAGAGTGCCCGCGAGCTGCTGGCCATGCGCGGCGAGGAATTGGTGGGGTAGGGCTGGTGGTTAGTTTTTGGTTTTTAGTTTTTGGTTATTCGTAAACTTGGGGTGCCGTAGCGGCAAAGCTGATTTGCCTAAAGCGGTGTGGTTGTTTGAACAGGCCAAAAACCACAACCAAAAACCAAAAACCAAAAACGACCAACTAGAAAACCAATGTCCAATAACATCCTCGCTGGCAAAGTCGGCATCATCTCGGGGGCTCTCGATGAGAAGTCCATTGCCTGGAAAGTAGCCCTGAAGGCCCACGCCGAAGGCGCCCGCTTCGTGCTGACTAATGCCCCGCTGGCCATGCGCATGGGCGAAATCAACAAGCTCTCGGAGCAATGCAGCGCGCCCATCATCCCGGCCGACGCCACGTCGATGGAAGACCTGGAAAAGCTGTTCACGGGGGCGCAGGAGCACCTGGGCGGCAAGCTCGACTTCGTGCTGCACAGTATCGGCATGAGCACCAACATCCGCAAGGGCAAGCATTACGGCGAGTTGAACTACGAATGGTTCCAGAAAACGCTGGACGTGTCGGCGCTGTCGTTTCACAAGATGCTGGCCGTGGCCGAAAAGCAGGACGCGCTGAACGAATGGGGCTCGGTGGTAGCCCTGTCGTACATCGCCGCCCAGCGCGTATTCCCCGATTACACCGACATGTCGCAGGCTAAGGCCGTGCTCGAAAGCATTGCCCGCAACTACGGCTACCGCCTTGGTCGGCTGAAGAAAGTGCGCGTGAACACCATTTCGCAGTCGCCGACCAAAACCACGGCCGGTACCGGCGTGGGCGGCTTCGACGCCTTCTACGACTACGCCGACAAGATGTCGCCGCTGGGCAACGCTCCGGCCGAAGCCTGCGCCGACTACGTGGTCAGCCTGTTCTCGGACCTGACCCGCTACGTGACCATGCAGAACCTGCTGCACGACGGCGGCTTTAGCAGCACGGGCATCTCGGAAGAAATCGTGGAGACGATGACCAAGCTGCATTCGTAAGCAGAAATTGCTTTAAAACAGCAACGCCCGGCCAATTGGTCGGGCGTTACTGTTTTAAAGCAATTTCTATCACCGCCCCTTCACGCCCGGGTACAGCTCCGGCACCGGGTCGCTCTGCACGAACTCCTTGGTGCGCACGTTCAGCATACTGAGCCGCCCGGAGTAGCCCGCGCCCTGGTCCAGGTTCCACACGTTGGCGCGCTGGCCGGGCACCGGACTTTTGGCCCCGGTGGGGGTGTGGCCGATAAAGCATTCGGTGTAGCCCAGCGCTTCCCAGCCATTCTGCCACAGGTCCCGGGTCCAGATCAGCTCCGCCGGTTCCTGTTCGGCAATGGGCCGGGTGGGGTCGTAGCCGCCGTGCACGTAGAGGTTGTTCTGGTCGTCTTCAAAGTAGGGCCGCTGCTGACCGAAAAAAGCGGTGAAGTGGCGGCCCAGCTGCTCGTGCGGGCCGCGCTGGTAAGCCTCATACGTAGCCCGGCCGCCCTGACTAAGCCAGCCCGGGCTCAGCTCCGATACCGGTAAGCGAGTGGCCAGCCATTCGGCCGTCCACCAGTCGTGGTTGCCCTGGAGCCAGATGCTGTGCGGAATGCTGAGCAGGCGCTCTACGCACTGGGGCGTGTCGGGCCAGCCATCGGCTACGTCGCCGAGCTGGATGAGCCGGTCGAGGCCGGGGCGGAAGGCGCTGCGCTCCAGCACCTGCTCCAGGGCCCGGAAGCCGCCGTGAATATCGCCGAGAACGTAGGTTTCCATAGGGAGTACAAAGCACAACCGCTCCTTCGCCGTAGCTTGGAAGCGGTTGTGGGGTAGAGCCAGAGTCAGGGCCGGAAAAGCCGGTTATTCGGCTTCCGCCACTACTTCCTCCGCCTGCGTGGTGGCCTCATAGGAATCGGCATACTTAAAATCATCCAGCCAATAGGCCGAGCTGACCACCTCGAACAGGATGGACTGGTCGGCCGCGCTAACCTGGCGCAGCTGCCAGATAATATCCTTCGCCTCGGGGAAGCTGGTGCCCGCCAGCTGCTCGCTGAAGAGACGTTTGAGCAGGGTATTATCCGGCATGCC
The DNA here is from genome assembly GCF_039539565.1 of Hymenobacter fastidiosus. Lineage (NCBI taxonomy): Bacteria > Pseudomonadati > Bacteroidota > Cytophagia > Cytophagales > Hymenobacteraceae > Hymenobacter > Hymenobacter fastidiosus. The sequence goes on from NZ_BAABDJ010000039.1 coordinate 56,722, forward strand.
CTGGGCCAGCAGCCGCAACAGGGGCGCTTCGGGCTGGGTGGCAAATACGGCCAGGCTGTCCGCGTCGGCGGCGGTGAGCTGGACCTGAAACTGTACGGCTTCGGTCCGCGGAAATTTGCCGTTGTAGGCTTCGTACAGCAGCTGGGTCGCTTTGAAAAAGCCCTGGTGCTGCCCCAGCTCGGGGTTTTCTTCCCACAGCTTTTCCGTCAGCATGTTGTGGGCCAGGTTTTCGGTCTGGCCGGCGTTGAGCTGATCTTCCAGCAGGTAACCCAGCACCAGCTGGGCGGCTTCGGTCGGTTCCAGGTCAGCCAACGACATCAGGCACATGGCCTTCAGCTCGGCGGGCTCGATGTCTTCGGGGCTGTCATAGCTCATCAGACGCAGCAGCTCGATGTAATCCTGGTTGTTCCAGGAGTTGGGTAGTTCGCTGAGGCTGTCGAAGGATAGGCGCTCTACGGTGAATGTATTCATGGTGAGATGTAAGGGGCTGGTGGGTGGGCCAGGTAGGCCGGGGAAGGGCAGGATATCCGCGCTCCGTGGGGCTGTTTACGGCTGAGCCGGGCAAACGCGCATGAAATAGCGGAACATTGCCAGCGGCAACCGTATTTTGAAGCCGGGCTGCAGCGCCTAGTGAAGTCGGAGAAGCAGATGCTGAACGGGGTAGCGACGCCCCCCTTCGTGTTTCCCGCGTGCCGACGTTGCTGCTAAAATGATGAGGTTAAGTTGGTTAACTCAGAGATGCGCCGGGCCACTTCCATACAGGCGTTCGGTTAACCGGACCTGTTGCTTAACGCCTGACTCATGAATATCCAGCAAGCCTACAACGCCTGGGCCGCCAGCTACGACACCGTCATCAACAAAACCCGCGACCTGGAAGCCCGGGCCATTCGGGACGTGGTGCCCGCCGGCGCTTTTCCGACGGTGATTGAGCTGGGTTGCGGCACGGGCAAGAACACCACGTGGCTGGCCGAAAAAGCCGGCCACCTCACGGCCGTCGACTTCTCGGCCGAAATGCTTCATCAAGCGCAGCAGAAGCGACTGCCGCCGCACGTCCATTTCCGCCAGGCTGATATCACCCAACCCTGGACTTTTGCGGACCGCCCCGCCGACCTCATCACCTGCAGCCTGATTCTGGAACATATTTCGGACCTGGATTTCGTCTTCTCCCAGGCCCGGCAGGCGTTGCAGGTTGGTGGCCGGTTCTACCTCGGCGAGCTGCATCCGTTCCGGCAGTACCAGGGCAGCAAAGCCCGCTTCGTCACCCCCGAGGGCGTATTCGAGCTGCCCTGCTACGTGCATCACCTATCCGACTACCTGGAAAGTGCCCGGCAGCAGGGGCTGCACTGCGTCAGCCTGCGGGAGTGGTTTGATGAGGACGACCGCACCGCTCTGCCCCACATTATGTCGCTGCTGCTGGAGCGCAGCGCGTAGCCCGGCCACCGCTACGTGCTTAGCTGGAGCGCCAGCCAGTCGCGGGTTTCGCGGTTGGTTTCGCGCTCCACCAGCTCCAGGAAGGCTTGGGTGGTACTGATTCTGGCGGCGGCCGTGGCGGTGAGAATCCGGAAAAACGGCGCGTCGCCGAGGCGCTGGTGCAGCTCGTAAAGAATGATGGTAGGCTTGTCGTACATCACCTGCCGGAAGGTGGCGTAGGTGCCCTGCCGTACGTCGAAGTTCAGCACGGCGGGCGCCGTGGCGGCCGAGGCGCGGCGCTTCGCCAGACCCTGGCGGAAGCTGGCCGTGTCGCCGGCGGCACGCAGGTAAAGCAGGCCGGAGTACACGGCAAAGCCCTCATTGAGCCAGTTGTTGTAGTCGTTCCAGGTGCCGTAGCCCCACCACTTATGGCTGATTTCGTGGGCCAGGATCAGCAGCTCGGCCGGGTCGCGGGTATCGAAATCAGGATAGGTAATCACGGCCGCATTGTCCAGCAGGCCGCCCGCGTTGCGGTTGGTGCCCGGCAGCAGGAAGGTAAACTGCCGGATAGGGTCCCGGCGGCCAATGATCTGGTTCTGGTAGGTGATAATGCGCCGGGCCTGCCGGAGCAGCAGCGAGTCGGCGGCCGTAGCGGATTGGTTGGCCTTGTAGAGCACCACCGCCAGACCGGGCGCCGCCGAGGCGAGGCGGGTGAAGTACCGGGCCGCAATAGCCGTGATTTCGATGTTGGGCGCGGTGCCCGCAAACTCGTAGTAGCCGGAGCGGGTGCGGCGGGGCGGGTGGGTGCTCACCACCTGGTAGGCGGGGGGCACGTGCACCGTGAGGCGGTAGCGCACGGGCTCATATTCGCGGTCGGGCAGGTTGGGTAGCCAATTGGCATAGGGCGTCAGTTCAGCCAGGCTGTCGGTGTAAAACCGCTTGGGCAGCTGGCCGCTGTACTGTATAGTGAGCGTCTGCTGCCTGCGGGCGCCGGTGAAATCCAGCGTCAGCTGCCGGAGCGTGTCCTTCTGAAATCCGTCGTAGAACAGCCGGGCGGTTTGGGCGCGCAGGTGCGGTCCGCTTACGCTTTCCACCCGTAGCTGCTTATTCAGATTGAGTGCCAGGCGGGTCAGCGCCGCCGGACTACGGGCCGTGAGCGTGTAGCGGCAGGAGAAGGAGTGGGTTTCGGGCCGGATGGTGAGGTCCACGGCCACCGTGTTGGTGGCCCGGCAGGCCAGGCAAAGCGCCAGCCAACCCAGACTGGTAAGCATAATGCGTTTAAACATGGGACAAACAAACATGGGACAAATCCAACGTCAGCACGCGAGAGGCCTCGGCTGCACTCGGGCCCAACCCTGCTCTGGCGGTTCGGGCTCCTGCTAAGGGCCAGCCAAGGGGCTAATTATTGCCGGCTAGCTTGTTGACCCAAGTTTTGGGCAGGGAAAAGGAAAAGGTAAGCACCGGATTTTCCGTTTTGCGCTTCCGGCGCTCGACTATTTTTTTGAGCTTGTCCTGGTCTTTCGAGACAATGATGGTGGCGTAATCTTTCACCGCCGTCAGGGCCGCGGGTAGGGTTACCCGTACCGTCAGCTCCGAAGTGGTGGGTTCCGCGGCCTTCGGGGCCGGGCGGGTCTGGGCCTGGCCACTGCGGAAAATAAGTAACAGCGTAGCCAGTAAAATGCCTGATTGTAGCTTGGTAGGGGGCATCGGGAGCATAATTAACGCCCTAAAGATGCTACTATAATGTAGTTTCTCTACCCATCGCCTGAACAACAGCAGACTTAACAGGCAATTTCCGGCGCCCTCGCCAGGAAAACACGCAACCCCGGGCCGGCAAATAAATTGTTGCGCGAAATACCAGGATGCCGCCCGCGCTTCTCTACTTTCGCGCATGCAGCGAGTGTGTCCGTTCTTTATTTTCCTGTTTCTTACGTTATCAGCTCCCGTAGTTCGGGCCCAAAGCCCCCGGACTGCGGCCCTGGAGCAAGCCCTGGCCCGCGCTACCGCCGACACCACCCGGGTGCTGCTGCTGGCCGATATCAGTGCCTCCTACCGCTACTCCCGCTTCGACTCGGTAATGGCCTGTGCCTGGCGGGGGCTGAATCTGGCCCAGCGCATCAAGTACCCGAAAGGGGAGGGGCGCTGCCTGTCGCGCATCGGTATCCTGATGAGTGAGCGGGGCAACCTGCCCCAGGCCCTGCGCATCAATCTGAATGCTCTGCAGCTCCACGAGGCCAGTGGTGACTGGGAGGGCACGGCGCGCACGCTCAACCAGACCGGCCTGCTCTACCACGCGCTGGAAGACTACCGGCCGGCGCTGGGCTATTTTTTTCGGGCGCAGAATATTTACGAACAGCATCAGGTTGCCGACGATTCGCAGCTGATCAGCGTGCTGACTAATCTGGGAGCAGCCTACGAGGGACTGGGTCAACTCGATTCGGCCGCCTATTTCCTGAACCGGGCCTGGGCCCTGACTACCCGGTCGCGCACAGTACACCAGAGCGCCTGGGGTAATCCGGCCCCGTACGTACTGCGGGAGCTGGGTTTGTTGCAGGCCACGCTTCAGCATACCAAGGAGGCGCTGAATTATTACCGGCGCAGTGCCCAGGCGGCCGTGCCTGAAAATGATCTGCGCAGCGCCTGCCGGGCCTATCAGTACATGGCCGAGCTTTACGAAGCCCGGCAACAAACCGATTCGAGCGTGTACTATGCCCGCAAGGCACTGATTCTGGGGCAGCAGCTGCCGTTCGTAATCGGGGTGGTGCGAACCAGTAGTTTGCTGAACAAAGCTTTTCAGGCCCGCCAACAGTCCGACAGTGCTCTGAAGTACATGCGCATAATGCTCACGGCCCAGGATAGCCTCTATAATCCGCAGCGCATCAAGCAGCTGGATGCCATCGGCTTTGCGGAGCAGCAGCGGCTGCGGCAGCTGGAAGAAGAGCAGCAGCAGTACCTCGTCCGGGTGCGGCTGTATTCCCTGCTGGCGGGCCTGGGCGTGCTGATTGTCGTGGCCCTGCTCTTGTGGCGCAACAACCACCAGAAGCACTGGGCTAATATCAGCCTCCGTACGCTGAATGAGCAGATTACGCGGCAGAAAGAGGAGCTGACCACCCAGCGCGACAACCTGGCCCGCACTCTGCTGGAGCTGAAGGCCACGCAAAACCAGCTGGTGCTGCGCGAGAAAATGGCTTCCCTGGGGGAATTGATGGCCGGGGTAGCGCACGAAATTCAGATGCCGGCCCACGCCATTAAAGACCTGGCGGGTATCAGCATTGGGTTGTGCCGGGAGCTGGGCGAAGAGCTGGCTAAAGGAGTTTTTACCGTCGACGACCTGGAGCTGATGGATGAGATGCTGCGCAACCTGAGTCAATACCAGGCCAAAATCGGGCAGCACAGCCAACGGGCTGATTCCATTGTGCAGGGAATGCTGGAATATTCCAGCGCCCGTCCCGGCCCCCGCCAGCCTACCGACCTGAACACGCTGGCCGAAGATTATCTGCGCCTTACTTACCACGACCTGCGCGCTAAAAATCGGAATTTCAACGCGGCCCTGCTGCCCCGGCTCGATCCTGCCGTGGGGGTAGTAGAGGTGGTGCGCCAGGATCTGGGCCGGGCTTTGGTCAGTCTGTTTGCCAACGCTATGCACTCGGTGCAGCAGCGGCAACGGCTGGGCGTGGAAGACTACGTACCGCAGGTGATTCTGCAAACCAAACGCGCTGCCCACCACATCGAAATCAGGGTGGGCAACAATGGGCTGGGCATTGCGGAAGAAGCCCGCGCCACCATTTTTCAGCGCGTTTTTACGGCTCCGGCCCTTAGCGAAGGGGGCAGTCTGGGTTTAGCGTTGAGCTACGACATCATCACCAAAGGACACGCTGGTACCCTCACGCTGGAATCCTCCACCGACGACTTCACCGAGTTTCTGATTAAGCTGCCGATCCGGGGCTAAGCGGCGGATCTCAGCGAAGGGTTAGAAAGCATTTTTCTGCTGCCAGCGTAGGACCACAGCGAAACCAAAGCCGAGCACAACGTGGGCTATCAAGGCGTACGCGCTGTAGAATAACCTCCCTAGGCCGTACTCATCGTGACCAAATGGAAACCACGCAATCAGCAGTAGATAGGCTGCCAGAATTAGCAAATTGCTCGCAAAGAAAAGCCGAAAATGACACCATTGACGGAGCAGGAACAGGCTGGCCAGCCACAGCAGGGGCGAAGCCAAAAGCAAGAGTAAAAGCGTAGCAGTCATAGCTCTGGCCATACTTACTTCAGCTCGTCTTTGAATAGCCGCAACGTACGTTTCCAGGCCAGTTTCGCTATTTCGGCATTATAGCGGGCCGGGGAAGTGTCATTGTTGAAAGCGTGGTTGGCTCCTTCGTACACGTACAGCTCGTAGGGCTTGCCGGTCGCTTTCAGGGCCGCTTCATAGGCCGGAATTCCGGCATTCACCCGGGTGTCGAGGCCACCGTAGTGCAGCAGCAGGGCCGATTTGATCTGGGATACGTCTTCGGCTTTGGGCTGGGTGCCATAATAGGCCACGGCCGCGTCGAGCTGCGGGTCGTGGATGGCCAGCTGGTTGGCCAGGGCCCCGCCCCAGCAGAAGCCCACGCAGCCCGTGCGGCCGTTGCAGTCCTTCCGCTGCCGCAGGTAGGTGAGGGCCGTCAGGTAATTGCTGCGGTTCTGAACCGGGTCCAGCTTGCCGATCAGCTCCCGCCCCGTATCCTCATTAGCCGGTGTGCCCCCCGCGCCCGCAAGGGCATCGACGCCCAGGGCCAGGTAGCCCGCCTGGGCCACCCGGCGCGTCACGTCTTTGATGTGGGGCGTCAGCCCGCGGTTTTCGTGAATCACTACCACCGCTCCGCGCTTCTTGCGGCCTTTGGGGTGGGCCAGGTAGCCCTTCATCGTGAGGCCGGCCCCGGGCCAGGTTACTTCCTCCGTCACCAGGTCATCGTCGTGCTCCACCACGGTAGCGGCCCGGGCATAGCCGGGCTCCAGCACCGATAGTGCCGTCATAGCCAAAGCCAGGCCGCCCGTCAGCTTTACCAGCCGGGCAATAAACTCCTTGCGGGAAAGCGGCTGGTGGGTGTACTCGTCGAAGAGGCTGATGATGCGCTGGTCCATGGGGCGGGGCTGGAGGAGGAAAGCCTGGAAAGGGATAACGGGGCAAGCCCGACTGGCGGATTTAGGGTTAAGGCGCGCCGGGCAAGGGGGTTAGTTTCCGGTTCCGGTCGGGGCCGTACCACTGATGTACACCACTTCCTTGGGGGGGAAAAGCTGCCGTACCAGCTTTTCAAGCCGGTGGCGGGTGTTTTTAATTTTTTTCTTGATCGGAATAGCGTTGAAATCGAACCGGGCCAGGGCGGCTACCTCCTGCTCCACGGTGCGCTGCGTGAGGTGCGACTCCAGGGAAAAGGCGGCCAGGTGGTCGTTCCACTCGTCCTTGTTGCTCCAGTAGTGCCCGATCTGCGGGCGGGCAGCCTGCAGGCCGAACGTTTCGGCCAGGGCCACCGACAGCGCAAACTGCTCGATCAGTCGTGGCGTCACCTGCTGCTGACTCAGCTCATCACAAATGCGCAGCGCCAGCTGAATAGCCGCCAGGCCGCGCCGGGCCGGAATACCCACCACGCCCGCGTTCCACATCACATGGTGCTCCGTGAGCGGCACCCCGCCGTAGCTGCGGCCCTGGGTCTGGCTCCACATCAGCTTCTCGGTTTTGCTGCCGAGCGCCGAGAGCCGGCCTTCGGGCTCGTGCATAAGGGCGGTGCCCCCGCGCAGCGTTTCGTGCAGGGCCGGGAAGGAGCCGTGCAGAAATGTATCGGAGTCCAGGTACAGAATGGGCGTTTCGGGAAACCGCCGCGCCACGTGTTCCAGCGCCTTTATTTTGATACGCCAGAAGAAATTCCACTCTCCCTTCCATTCCTGCAGGGTTTTTTCGTCTACCGGCAGCACCGTGACATACCCGGCCAGATGGCGGTAGAAGGCCGGGGCATCCGTCACGATGGTGATGCTGGTAAGCCCGGCACGGTGCTCCAGAAAGGAGAGAATAGAGAAGTTCGCCTGGAAGTGGTTCTTGATGTTGGAGCCAAAGACCAGATACAGCAGATTCATAAGCAGCAGCTAAAGCGGGCGCAGGTTCAGGAACAGAACCGCCGTTTAAGGATACATCCGGGGAGCCGGAAACGACGCTACGGATGAATTAGCAAGCTTAGTAGCTGTTGGAGTTAGTTTCTGGAGTCGTCCGAACGATGGAGAGACGCCTAGTTGCGTCTTGTCACCGGCGCCGCTGTTCCGGTATCGTTCAACGACGAGACGCAACTAGGCGTCTCTCCATCGTTCGGAGCACTTTAAAGGCTAACTCAAACAGCTTCTCAGCTACTACCGGATGGCTTGTCGGCTAAGCCGCGTCGTCCTCGCGGTTTACGCTATCCATGGTAAAGGCGGGGACGCAAATCGACCAGTACTCCACTGCTTCATCGAATGGATTGGAGTAGCGCACCCGCGCCCCGGCTTTGATCAGCAGCGACTCGCCGGCTCCTGCCTCAACGATTTCGCCATCGACTTCAAACCGCTTGCGGCCCCGTACCACGATGGTGATTTCGTCGAATTCCGGGTTCTGATGGGGTTCGCTCCAATGCGGTGGGGCCACCATGTGCGCCACACTGTATTGGTCGGTTTGGGTGCTGGCCCAGCCAATGTGCTCCTCAATGAGCTTGCCATCGGTGGTCGGAACGCGAAAGGGATTCTGCTGGCGGAAATAACGTTTTTCGGACATGATTCAGGAAAGGTTAGTTGGTTGGAGAGTTGGGGCATTCCCCCCCGGTGTACGCCGTGACGCCGGCATTGGTCGCGGCGCAGGCATTGCCGTAGGTTTTGCCGTCGCAGCCGCACACCGGGGCGTATTGCATAGTACACATGGCATCCTTACGGATTTTGCTCGCGTCGATGCAGGCGGCAGTACCCGGCGTAGCTTTCGGGGCGGTGCAGGCTGGGAGCAGCAGCAGCCACAGCAAGGCTGAAAAAGCAGATCCGGGCATAAGTGGGCAAAAGGGAGAGGAGACAAACGGCTTAAAGGTAGCAACCACAATTTAGGGCCTCCTACTGCATATCTTATTTCAACTATTTTTTAGCTTGCTCCCATAACCCCGGCCGCCTCGCTTCGTATAGGCAGGCAGACTGGGGGCTGGCCGCCGAGCTCCGGCTCCGTTATTTGCCGCAACCGCCCACTTTTTTTGGGTTACGTCTTACCTCAACCTGTTATCATTCACCCTTCTCTCCTCAACACCATGTCCTATCACGAAGAAGACAACTCTGGTAAAATCCTTCTCGCTGTTCTTGCTGGCGCTGGCGCTGGTATCATTGCCGGGATGCTGATGGCTCCTGACAAAGGCACCGCTACCCGCGAAAGTCTGAAAAACGCTGCTACTAAATACAGCGGCACCCTCGGCGAGCAGCTGTCGAAATATGGCGAAGAGCTGGATTCGAAATTCAAAGGCTACATGACCAAGCTCGAAGATATGGGCCTGACCGGGGCTGGCAGCGGCCTGAGCATGAAGGGCGACTGGAACCAGGGCAAAGGCAAGCTGAAGCAGCAATATGCTCAGCTCACCGACGAAGATCTGGAGTATACCGAAGGCAAAGGCGACGAGCTGGTAGGCCGTCTGCAGACCAAGCTGGGCAAGGCCAAAAGCGAAGTTGTTAAAATGCTGAACGACCTGTAGGCCATTAGGCTAGCGTAGGCGAAAAGCGGCCTCTTTCCGACGGAAAGAGGCCGCTTTTGCGTAGGAACATTCAATCCAGGAAAGCGTTAGATTGGGGAGCCGACGCGTTGTTGGTAGTTCTGCTCCCTTTTCATTCTGCCCTTACTCTTATGAAAGACACGAACGGTAAAGTAATTCTGTCCTTACTGGTAGGTGCCACCGCGGGCATCGTGGCCGGGCTGCTGCTGGCCCCCGAAACCGGGGACGAAACGCGGGCAGGCCTTAGAAAATCGGCTTCCAGGTGGGGCGGCGACCTGAGCAAGCTGCTTACGGACAATCTGGCTAAGCTTAATGCTCTGAAGAGCACCAGCTCCGACGATGCGGATCAGCAGGACCGCAGCGCCGCCGATGATTTGCTTTCTTCAATGAGCACCGGACCAGAGGCTGAGCGCACCGCCAGCGTAGACCGGGACGACAACGATTCGGATTACGATGGCATGGGGGGCGATGCCCGGCACAGCGCGGGCTACGGCCGCTCGCTGTAACTATTTTTAACGGTAGCGTAACCTTATCAGTGCGTTGTCGTTAAGCCTTCTACAACGCGCTTGAAAGAAGATCTGGAGAAACCGTTGAAGTAAAATTGCCGACAGTAGGAGCTTCTAATTCAGACAGGTTTTTTTCGTCTCTTTAGTAAAATCAGACTCGTCCATCGCACGTTTCTTTAACGAACCCTAATCGGAAGGGTAAGCGGGTTGTATAAAAGAAAAGCCTCTCACGACTTGCGTGGGAGGCTTTTCGATTTTAGAACTACCCGGAACTACGCTTCGGGCTTCGGCGCATTCTCCGATTTGGTGAATTCCGGCTTCATCTGCGGGAAGAACAGCACATCCTGGATCGAGTTGGAGTTGGTCATAATCATGCTGAGTCGGTCGATGCCGATACCCAGCCCGGCCGTCGGCGGCATGCCGTACTCCAGGGCGCGCAGGAAGTCCTCGTCGAGCACCATGGCTTCGGTGTCGCCGCGCTTGCCCAGCTCCAGCTGGTCTTCGAAGCGCTGCCGCTGGTCGATAGGATCATTCAGCTCGGAGAAGGCGTTGCAGATTTCCTTGCCGTTGCAGATGGCCTCAAACCGCTCTACCAGCCCGGGCTTCGAGCGGTGCTTCTTGGCCAGCGGCGACATTTCTACCGGGTAATCGGTGATAAACGTGGGCTGAATCAGCTTGGGCTCCACGTGCTCCCCGAAGATTTCGTCAATGATTTTGGCTTTGCCCATGCTTGGGTCCAGGCCTACGTGCAGCTGCCTGGCGGCCTCACGCAGGCCGGCTTCGTCGAGCTCCGAAATATCCACGCCGGTGAAGTGCTGGATCGACTCGGCCATGGTGTAGCGCTTCCAGGGGCGCTGGAAGTTGATAACGTTGTTGCCGACCTGCACCTCGGTCTGACCGTGCAGAGCCATAGCTACGCGTTCCACCATTTCTTCCACCAGGTCCATCATCCAGTAGTAGTCCTTGTAGGCCACGTAGAGCTCCATCTGGGTGAACTCGGGGTTGTGGAACCGCGACATTCCTTCGTTGCGGAAGTCTTTCGAGAACTCGTACACGCCATCGAAGCCGCCTACGATCAGGCGCTTCAGGTACAGCTCGTTGGCAATGCGCAGGTAGAGCGTCATGTCCAGCGTGTTGTGGTGGGTGGTAAACGGCCGGGCGGCGGCACCCCCGTACAGCGGCTGCAGAATCGGGGTTTCTACCTCCAGGTATCCTTTGTCGTTGAGGTAGTTGCGCATGGCCTGCACCAGCTGCGTGCGCTTCACGAAGGTTTCGCGCACGTGCGGGTTCACCACCAGGTCTACGTAGCGCTGGCGGTAGCGGGCTTCCGGATCAGTGAAGGCATCGTAGGTTTTCTTTTCGCCGGTGGCTTCGTCCACGGCCTCGCGCACCACGGGCAGTGGGTGCAGGGCTTTGCTCAACAGCGTCAGCTGCTTTACGTGAATCGAGGTTTCGCCCACCTGCGTTTTGAAGACGTGCCCTTTCACCCCGATAAAGTCGCCGAGGTCGAGCAGCTTTTTGAATACCGCATTATAGAGCGTCTTGTCCTCGCCGGGGCAGATTTCGTCGCGGTTCACATACAGTTGAATGCGGCCGGAGGAATCCATCAGCTCGGCAAACGAGGCTTTGCCCATCACCCGCACCGACATCAGGCGGCCGGCCAGGGTTACTTCCTGGAAGTTATTCAGCTCCGGATGATAGTTGTCCTGGATTTCCTGGGCGTAGAAGGTCACGTCGTACAGCTCGGACGGGTAGGGGTCGATGCCCAGCTTGCGAAGCTCATCAAGCTTGTTACGACGTATTTGCTCCTGTTCGCTGAGGTGCTGCATGGGAAGGGTCTTAGAAAGAGGCCGCACGGGCCGTAAAAGTCAGGCTGCAAAAATAGGCTGATTCAGGCAGTGTTAAACTACCCACTCCTTAAAAACCCAAAAAGCGCCGCTCCCAGGGAGCGGCGCTTAGGTCTATAGGGAGTAGTGCGTTAAAAAAGGCTTCGGCCCAAGTTAGGCGGCAATGCTCATCGGCTGCGTGGGTTCCTGGCCCGTCAGCTGGGGCTCCACGCGGGTGCGCAGCCGCTCCGCCACGAAGGTGTGCTGCAGGTGTTTGGGCAACTCATTCACCATCTGCTGGTAGCGTTCCAGGCCAACCGCCTTGGCAATGTAGGTTTCGTGGATACCATTCAGGTAGCTTACAATGTTGAGCAGCGACTGGTGAAAAAGCCTGAAGTCAATTTCCGCTTCCACGTAGCGCTCAATCTCGCGGCTGGTCTGCGAGATACGCAACCGGCCCAGCAGGTCAAAAATAGTGGTGTAGCCGAGGCGCCAGGTAATCTGCTGCCAGTGCGAGGCCGTCCACTTGTCCAGCACCTTGCCGGTTTTCTGGCTGCGCAGAGCGGTATTTGGATTAGCCTGCACCTGCTGGCGGGTCCACTGGGCTTTCATCTTGCGCGTGGTGCGCAGAAACTGGCCGATCTGGGCCTGAGCTTCAATCTCCTGGCCGGCGATGTGCAACCCCGGCTTATAACCAGCCAGCGGCAGGCGGTGAATGCTGAAGTCGCCGTGCGCGCCGGCCGCGTAGAACGATACCGGCCGCGGGTACGCGTTGCGCACCACTAAGCGGCCAACTTCGCGGCGCACCAGCGACGGGTTGTTCGACCGCACGCCCGTGGTGTACAGAAAGCCCTGCAGCCCCGACAGGATAGTATGGTACGCCTGCGGGAAGGTCCAGTGCAGGGCATTGCGCAGGTATTCCTCGTCGCCCAGCTCGGCCGTAGCCCGGAGGGCATACTCAGTACTCCAGCACGAGTGCAGCAACTTGGTAATGGCCTGCACATCGGTGTCGGTCAGCTCCGCCCGGTGGGCGCGGAAGAAGGGCAGGTGCTGCAAGCCACCGGTAGCATCGTCGTTCTCCTGAATGTGGTAGTTGATGGCAAAAAAGTAGTTGAGAAAAACCTGGGCGGGAATGGATTTGCGCCACGTTTCCTCGGCTTGCTTCTGCTCGTCTGTCACGAGCGGGAAGATGGTATTCTCAGTTGTCGTTGTCATGCTAAGTAAACAGCAGGGTGCTAATTTGAGTTGCATGTTTACTAAAAATATTCGCCGGGTTATGTAGTGTATAAACGATTGAATAAGAGGTATTTGAAGTTTGCTTGCCGCAAGGAATTGACGGCAGATAATTGCGCCTGTTTGCTAATTTAATTGGGCGGGAATAATCCTCAGCAAAAAGCCCTTGCACCGATCTGGCGCAAGGGCTTTGGAATAGCTTCTTACGAGAAGCTTAAACTTACATCTGGTCGGTGATAACCGAAACGGCTTCGTGGAGCGTGATATCTTTTTTGAGCCCTTTGGTGAAGCGGGAAGCGCGGTTTACCTGTACCGTATCCGAGCCCAACTGACGGATATCAGCCATGAGCGGAGCAATATCAAGCGGCGTAGCCACTTTCTGGACGGCCTCATACTTAGCCGACTCCGCTTTAGCCTGTTCCTGCTCGGCACGGAACTTGGGCAGATTTAAGGATACCAGGGTCTCGTCCTTGCGTTTGCGCATCCGCTGCACCATTTCATTCATCAGCTTGAAGCTGGGGTTGCTGGCCACCCGGGCCTGGCTGGCGGTACGCAGCTTAACGTAGGCTGGGGCATTGTTCCAGGCGCGGTAGCGAGCCGGTGTAATTTCGTCCCACTTTAATGGGTAGTCAGATTCCTTTTCGCCCTGGTCGAGGTAGCTGTAAGCATCCGGCAATACGATATCCGGTACCACGCCTTTGAACTGCGTCGAGCCCCCGTTGATACGGTAGAACTTCTGCGTGGTAAGCTTCAGCGACCCGAAGGGCTTCAGGGCGTTAAAGTCGCCCAGCATATCATCCAGATCAACAATGCGCTGGACGGTGCCTTTGCCATACGTGCTGGCTGAGCCCATGATAACGCCGCGCTTATAGTCCTGAATAGCTGCTGCCAGAATTTCAGAAGCCGAGGCACTGTACTTGTTCACCAGCACGACCAGCGGACCCGAATACTGTACCCGTGGATCCCGGTCGTTAAGAATACTAGGGGCCCCCTGGCCCGAACGAACCTGCACTACCGGACCGCTATCGACAAACAGGCCGGTCATATCTACCGCATCCTGCAAAGATCCTCCGCCGTTGAAACGCAGATCAAATATTATTCCCTGGACGTTTTCCCTGGTAAGCTTTTCCAGTTCCTTCCTCACATCATCGGCTGAACTGCGGCCTCCGTTGTCGTTAAAGTCAGCGTAGAACACGGGTAGGCGGAGGTAGCCGATTTTCTTACCACCTTCATTTACCACTGCCGACTTAGCGTAGGTCTCCTCAATTACCACGACGTCGCGGACGATAGGAATTACCTTGGTGCTACCGTCGGGCTTCTTTACGGTCAGGCGTACCTCAGTGCCCTTCTTGCCGCGGATCAGCACAATGGCCTTATCCAGACGCCAGCCCTCAACTGAAACCGGCTCGTCAGCAGCCTGGGCCACGCGCAGAATAATATCGCCGGCTTTCAGCTCACCCTGGCGGTACGAGGCACTGCCGGGCACAATATCCGCCACTTTGATCTGGCCATCCTTTTCCTGCAGGGTGGCTCCGATACCTTCAAAACGACCAGTCATGCCCTGATCGAACGCCTCTTTATCGCGGGGCGCAAAGTACTCCGTGTGTGGATCGTAGGTATTCGCTATCACGTTGGCATAAGTTGCCAGCCGCTCGTTCGCGTCGGTTTGCTTCAGGTCTTTGAACTGATCATCGAAATACTTCAGCACCCGCTTACGCGCCTCCGCTTCCATCTCAGCCGGGGTGCGGGTGGGAGCCGTAATAACGGCCGGCGATGGCTTGGCTGAGATCGAGGCCAAGGGCTTGTCTTTCTTCTTCGCCTGCTCATCCATCAATTCTGACACGCGGATGAGCGTTTGATACTTCAAATATTTGCGCCACTCTTCGCGCTGAGCAGCTGCATTAGCGGCAAATACCATTTTGTCGGGCTCGGTTTCAAATGTCTCCTGCGTGGAAAAATCAAAAGGCTTAGCCAGAATATCGCGGTACATGGCCTGCACGTCATCCGTACGCTGCAGCATAAGCTTCGAGCTCAGATCCAGAAACTCGTGCGTACCGCGTTTCACTTCATCATCAATATCAGTCTGATACTTACGAAGCTGGACGATGTCGGACTGCAGTAGAAACTTCTTGTTGTAATCGAGGCGTTTCAGGCTGAGGTCAAACACCCGCTTGGAGAAGTTATCATCAATTTTCTCGGGCTGATAATGCGCGGCGCTCAAGCCCTGAAGCATGGCTTTGATGAGTACTTCATCTTTCTGCGGCGAGCCACTGCTGTCGTTGCGCCGATACAGTTTATAAGATGCCAGTACGAATACTACCAACACCAATGAGGCATACAGGCCTATTTTCAGGCGGGGAGAAGACATGGAATCGGAGTGAAATGGAGGAAAATCAAATGTACGCAAAACCCACTCTCAGGCTACGCGCTACCGGAGCCAACGGTTTTACAGGAAACGCCGGGAAGGATCAAATAAGTGCCGGAGCCAGCTCTTCTGTTGCTATAAGGCGCAACAAAATAACCCATGGTTGCACCATGTCCGCTAATGACAGATCTATATTCCCGCGAAACTTCTATAAGTAGTAAAATGCTGGCAGCCGCAGGAGCTTACCTGTAAAAATCACTAAGCCACAACAGCAAAATGGCCTTCCCAGGATTGGGAAGGCCATTTCTAAGCTAGTTGAAGCCCGACGCTACTAGTAGCGGCGTACCCGGTCGCCGTTGCTGCGACGGAACTCCTCTTCAAAGTATTTGGCATCTTCGTCGTTGCGGGGCTTAACGCCCATTACGATGCCGCCGTTCTTCACGTCGTGCTCATACTCAGCAGCGTGCTCTTCCGGAATCCCCGAGCCTACCAAAGCGCCTACCAGACCACCCGTCAGGCCCCCGGCACCGGCACCAGCCAGGGCGGCGGCGATAGGACCGGCAATGATCAGGCCCAGGCCGGGCAGGGCTACCGAAGTACCGATGGCCGCAATGGCGCCAATGATAGCACCAGCCGTACCGCCAATGGCCGAACCTACGCCAGCACCTTCCATGGCTTTGTCACCAAGGTCCGTGTCGGGAGTATCGTCACCGAAATGGGTTTTGCGGGTTTCGTCCGACATCAACAGATTGACGTCGTCTTTGCCGTAGCCACGCGAAGAAAGCGACTGATAAGCAGTTTCAGCGCTCTTCCGGTCCCGGAACGAGCTGGTCAGCATGCCTGAGCCGGACTTGTTCTGGTATTGGTCGCCGGTTGCGGCGTGCGCGGTTTCATCCGCAGCATTCTGCACGGCATCAACCCCGCGGCCTACTACTGCACCAGCGGTGCCAGCCATAGCGGCACCTTTAGCCGTAGCGCTGAAGTCGTCACCGTCCTTATTGACCCCAGTGCCGGCATTGTAGCTGGTGCCTTCGTTGCTGGAGCTGGAGCTGTTACCCATGCCAGTACCGGTGTTGGTAGTACCGTAGTTAGAACCTGCGCCAGTACCGGTGTTTTGTGGGTTGTTCGGATCGTTGGTGTTCATAGGTAGGAGGATTGGTTGAGTGGAAAGGAAAGTTAGGGAAAGCCTTGAAGCAGGCAACGAAGTCAATCGTAGTGCTTCAGCTTCGAGGTCCTTAACGTGTCCTTCAGATGGGAGGTTACAAGAATTCGGTTACCCGATAGGATTGTTGACTCCGCTATTCAACCAAAATTCCGATACCCTTAGGCCAGGCTGCGGTAGGCAAACTGCTGATAGTTCTGCTCATCCTGCCAGAAAGCCCGGCATTCCCGCCGTAAGGTTTTCAAAAATTCGGGATCCTGCTTTAGGGTGCGCCATTCACCCAGGCCCAGCCGCTCGCAGAGCTTATAAAAGTTGTCGCCCTGACCTTTGGAGCCTTCTACCTTCACAAGGCAACTGAGAATAGGACGACCAGCCCGAAACTCATTTTCCGACAGCTCCGCCAGCAGTTCGTTGAGACGGGACTTTTCGTGGGAGATTTCCAGATTGAAGCCTAGTTCGGCTTCCTGGACTAGGTTCAAATAGCTGGTAGTACCGACCTGATGGCGGGCAAAGCGGATCAGGTGGTTGCGGACTCGTCCGTTCATTGAGCAGGCGGAGGGGGGAATGAAAGCGGAAAGTAGTAAAAAAAAACCGCTGGTCCGGATTCCAGTTCCGAACCAGCGGGCCCACGGCCTGCTAAAACTGTGCCGAGGCGGTAAAATCTACTTCCGGGCTTTGCGACGGGTCATTTCTTTCTGGATGAGCAGAAACTCCCGGCTGCTCTGCCCGGAAATGGCGGTATTCTCGTCGGCCCGCCGCAACAGGTAAGGCATTACCGCTTCCACCGGGCCGTAGGGCACGTATTTAGCCGTGTTGTAGCCCGCGTTGGCCAGGTTGTAGCTCAGGTTGTCGCTCATCCCAAAAAGCTGGGCAAACCAGATGCGGGGGTCGCCGGGGCGCAGGTGATATTCCTGCATCAGCTCGGTGAGCAGCAGGGAGCTGTCTTCGTTGTGGGTGCCGGCGCAGAGGCTGATACGGTCGGCGTGGGCCACGCAGTAGCGCAACGCCTCATTATAGAGTTGGTCAGTAGCCTCCTTGGTTGGGTTGATGGGGTTCTGGTACCCGCGTTGGGTGGCGGTGCGGGCTTCCTTTTCCATGTAGGCCCCGCGTACCAGCTTGCCTCCCAGGAAATACTGGCCTTTCCCCGCCGCCTCGTAAGCATCCTTGATGGCATCCAGACGGTCGTGGCGGTACAGCTGGTAAGTGTTCCAGACGATAGCGGCCTCCTGGTTGTATTTGGCCATCATCTCGTAGGCCAGGTTGTCGATGGTTTCCTGGAACCAGCTTTCCTCGGCGTCGACAAACACCCGCACGCCATACTGATGGGCGCGGGCACAGATGGCTTCCACCCGGGCCCGGGCCCGGTCATAGCTGGTTTGCTCGGCGGCCGTCAGTGTTTTGCCGGCCTGCACTTTTTCCAGCAGAGTACCGTTGGCCACGCCGGTCACTTTGAAGACGGAGAAGGGAATGTGGGTCGAGCGGTGGGCCATATCGATGGTGGCCAGGATTTCATCGCGGGTGTGGTCGAAGCTTTGCTCACTGCCCTCCCCTTCCACCGAATAGTCGAGGATGGTGCCAATGTTGTAGCGCCCCAGTTCCTCAATCACAGGCAGACACTCCCGAATGGTTTCGCCCCCGCAGAACTGCTCGAAGATGGTTTTCTTGATTAGAAACTTCACCGGCAGGTGCCATTTCAGCGCTGCTTTCATCATCCCGCCGCCAAGCTTCACCAGGCCGCTATTATTCATAGCGGCGAATAAGGCGTACATCTGGCGCAGCTCGTTATCCGATTTGGAAGCGAAGGCAACGGCAGTGTCGTTGAAGGAAATGGGCGAAGCTTGGGTTAATGCCATACGGGTGGGTAGCTTTGGGCGGCTGTTTGGAGGGACGAAGATAAAGGTTAAACATCGTTTTGTCCGGGAGAGTTACTCTACCGGCACGCTTTCGGGCCCTGGCCGGCCAACCACCAGCCGGACTTCTGGTCAGGCTTCACTGTTTTCTCTTTTTCTGCTACTTTCCGCATGGAAATTCCCATGACCACCGATACTTTTTTCACCCGGTTGTTGGCCGCTAAAGGCCAGCCGATGCTCATTGCCGGGCCATGCAGCGCCGAAACCGAAGAACAGGTGCTGGCCACGGCGCATAGCCTGAAAGCGCTGGGGAACATCGATCTGTTCCGGGCCGGTATCTGGAAGCCCCGCACCCGGCCCGGCTCCTTCGAGGGCGTGGGTACGGTGGGCCTGGAATGGCTGCGGCGGGTGCGTACCGAAGTGGGCTTGCCCGTGGCGGTGGAAGTGGCCACCCCGCGCCACGTGGAAGAAGCACTGGCCCACGGCGTCGATGTGCTTTGGATTGGAGCCCGCACTACCGTGAATCCATTCGCGGTGCAGGAGCTGGCCGACGCGCTGGCCGGCACCGACGTGCCGGTGATGGTGAAAAACCCCGTGAACCCCGACGTGGCGCTGTGGGCCGGCGCCCTGGAGCGGCTGGAGCGGGCCCGGATTCACGATCTGGCCGCCATTCACCGCGGCTTTAGCACCTTCGCCCCCTCCCGCTACCGCAACGCGCCCACGTGGCAGCTGGCCATCGAGTTCAAAACGCGCTTCCCGCACATTCCGCTCATCTGCGACCCCAGCCACATCGGGGGCCGCCGCGACCTGCTGCTGCCCATTGCCCAGAAAGCCCTTGACCTGGACTACGACGGGCTCATGATCGAAACCCACCCCGACCCCGACCACGCCCTGAGCGACGCCGAGCAGCAGGTGACGCCCCAGCGGCTGGCTGAAATCCTGAGTGAGCTGAAGTACCGCCGCCGCTCCTGCGACGATGCCGACTACCTGAGCAAGGCCGAGGAGCTGCGCCAGAAGATGGACGTGGCCGACCGCGAAATCCTGGAAGCGCTGGCCCGCCGCATGGCACTGATAGAAGAGCTGGCGGGTTACAAGAAGGAAAACGACGTTAAAATATTGCAGCTGGACCGCTGGAACGAGATTTTCGCGTCGCGGCAGGAGTGGGCCGGTAAGCTCCAGATCAATCAGAAATTTGTGGCGGAGCTCTACAAGCTGATCCACCTGGAAAGCATCCGTAAGCAGACCGAGATTATGCAGGGCCCGGCTTAAGCCCGGGGTGGTCCTGAACGCTTGTTCTGTTTTTGCCTTACGTTTGCTTATGTCTGAGACCAAATTGTCGATCGGGGCGGAAAGCCTGACCGTGCTGGCCGACCTGCTGCGTCAGCCCGCCGTGAGCCAGGTGCTGGTGGTGGCTGACGCCAATACCGCCCGGCTGTGCTACCCGTTGCTGAAGCCTTACCTGCCCGCAACCCACCAGCTGCTCGAAATTCCGGCCGGCGAGGAGTATAAAACCCTGGCTACCTGCGACACCGTGTGGTGTCATCTCACCGAAAAGCACGCCGATAGGTTCACGGTGGTCGTGAATCTGGGTGGGGGCGTGGTAACCGATCTGGGGGGCTTCTGCGCGGCGGTATACAAGCGCGGGCTACGGTTCGTGCAGGTGCCCACCACGCTGCTGGCCCAGGTCGATGCCAGCGTAGGCGGCAAAACCGGCGTCGACTTCATGGGGTTTAAAAACCAGCTGGGCGTGTTTCAGGAGCCGGTAGGCGTATTTATTGATCCGCAGTTCCTGACTACCCTCGACCCGCGCCAGCTTAAATCCGGCTACGCCGAAATCGTGAAGCACTGGCTGATTGCCGACGCCGCGGCCTTCGACGAGCAGCGCCATCAGGGGCTGTTTGTGGACGACTGGACGCCGGTTATCCGCGAATCCGTGGCTACCAAGCAGCGCATCGTGGCGGCCGACCCCTGGGAAAGCGGACTGCGCAAGGTGCTCAACTTCGGCCATACCGTGGGCCACGCCCTGGAAAGCTACCTGTTGGCTCAGCCCGGCCGCGAAATCCTGCACGGCGAGGCCGTGGCCGCCGGCATGCTGTGCGAAAGCTGGCTGTCGCACCAGCGCGGTCTGTTAAGCCAACCGGAGCTGGACCGCATCGAAACCTTCCTGTTTTCGATTTACGACAAAATTCAGTTTGTCACGATGGAAACGGAAGCTATTGCCGAGCTGGCCTTGCAGGACAAGAAAAACAGCGGCCGTACCATCAACTGCACCCTGCTCCAGGGTATCGGCCAGGCCATCTACGACCAGCCCGTGACGCTGACGGAGCTGGCCGACTCGCTCCGGTATTATCACCGCCTTTAGTCACTGAACAGTTATCAACTGATGTTACGCAGCGCCTCACCCCCCGGCCCCCTCTCCGAAAAGGAGAGGGGGAGACGGACAATTAAAAAGCTGTTTATCCGCCAGTAGCGGACGATTGGCACCCCCTCTCCTTTTCGGAGAGGGGGCTGGGGGGGTGAGGCGCTACATAGGGCTGCGTAACATCAGTTATCAATGAGCAATGAGTAATGCCGTGCGACGACTTCTCATACTCATAGTTGTTCATTGCTCATTGTTCATTGCTTAATCCCACGCTTATCAGTTCTTCTGCCTCCTTCCTGCACCTACGCTGGCCCGGGACCCCGCTCCGGGGTATTGCCCAACTGCCGGCTTCCAAAAGTGAAAGCAACCGCGCCCTCATCATCCAGGCTTTGGCCGGGGGCGGTACGCTGGAAAATCTTTCCGACGCCAACGACACCCAACTGATGCAGCGTCTGCTGGCCAATCAGCAGGCAGAGGTGTTCGACGCCGAAGACGCCGGCACCGTGATGCGCTTTCTAACGGCTTACCTCGTCATCACTGGCAAACAGGCCAAGCTGGTGGGTACGGCCCGCATGTATCAGCGGCCGATTGGTGTGCTGGTTGATGCCCTGCGTCAGCTGGGTGCTCAGATTGAATACTCGGGCGAAGCGGGCTATCCGCCGCTGCAGCTAAAAGGCTGGAACCCGGCGCTGGACGCCGAAGAGCCCGCCGAGCTGACCGTGCGCGGCGACATCAGCAGCCAGTATATTTCGGCGCTGCTGATGATCGGGCCGATGCTGCCCGCGGGTCTGCGCCTGTGGCTGACCGGCAAAGTCGGCTCGCGTCCCTACATCCGCATGACGCAAAGCCTGATGCAGCACTTCGGGGCCACCTGCCGCGACCTGGGGGAGGTGCTGGAGGTACGCCCGGTTGCTTACCAGCCCGCCGATTATACCATCGAGTCCGACTGGTCGGCGGCCAGCTACTGGTACGCTATGGTGGCGCTGGCGCCGGCGGGCTCCACTATTATCCTGCCCGGCCTGCGCGAGCATTCCTGGCAGGGCGACCAAGCCATTGTGGGCATTATGGACCAGTTGGGGGTGGCTACCGAGTTTTTCCCCGATGGCGTGCAGCTCACCCAGAAAGCCCCAGCTGCTTCCGTAGAGCAGGATTTCTCCGACTGCCCCGACCTGGCCCAAACCGTAGCCGTGGTAGCTGCCGCGCTGGGGGTACCCGTGGCCATGACCGGCCTGGAAAGCCTGCGCATCAAGGAAACCGACCGGATTCTGGCTCTGCAAACCGAGCTGGCTAAATTTGGCGCCAGGATGGAGGAAGAAGGGGAGGAGCGATTCGTGGTGAAGTCCGCCGCGTTTCAGGTAAGCGGCCAGCAGATTGAAACCTACCACGACCACCGCATGGCCATGGCGTTTGCGCCGCTGGCTCTGCGCGGCCCGCTCACGGTGCAGGCCCCGGACGTAGTGCGCAAATCCTACCCCCGGTTCTGGAAAGAGCTGGAGCGGGCCGGCTTTAGCACAGATTTTCGCTGATTAGGGCGCTGATTTTTTACTCCGAGGCTGTTTAGGGTTTCGAAAAAGCTGTCATCCTGAGCGGAGCGAAGGACCTTATCACGTCCGTACCACTTGGAATTAGGCCAAAATGAGCAGTCATGAGAAGGTCCTTCGCAAGCGTACGCGAGATGAAGGATGACAAACGACGAAAAAACCGAAACCCTAAACAGGTTCCCAGCTACGTCCAAAGGTCTGATTTAAAATCTGTTGAATCCGTGATTTAATCAGCGGGAATCAGTGATTTGAGGTAAGCGGCTGAATACTGCAAACGGCTACCGTACCAGCTGAACAGCTCCCCGTCTACAATCTGGACGGAGGCGTTGGGGCAGCTGGCCTGAAACTCGGCCAAGTGTCTGGCTCCGAAAGGATAGGGCTCCGACGAAAGAAAAATGGTGGCCGGCGCGGCCGCAGCCAGTTGTTCAGCCGTGACTTCCGGGTAGCGAGCTTGGCCGGCAAAGGCATTGGCGAAACCAGCCCGCTGCAACAGCTCGTCAATGAAAGTGCCGGCGGCGGCCACCATGTAGGGCTTGCGCCAGATGAAGTAAGCCGCGGTATGCGGCGGTGCTGTCACCGGTAACTCGGCGAACGAGGCGGCAATATCGTCGGCCATTTGCCTGGCGCGTTCGGGTGTCCCCGCCACCATGCCCACCTGCCGGATCATGCGCAGCGCATCGTCGAGCGTGGCAATGTCGCTGAGCCAGACCGGGTATTTCACGGCCAGCTGCTCGATACCTTCCCGGTAGTTTTCCTCCTTATTGCCCAGAATCAGGTCCGGCCGTAGCGCGTCGATTTTAGCGAAGTCGAAGTTCTTGGTGCCACCGATAACCGCCGCTTTTTCCCGCGCGGCTGCCGGATGAATGCAGAATTTGGTGACGCCCACCACCCGGTCGCCCAGCCCCAGATCAAATAGCAATTCGGTCTGCGAAGGCACCAGCGACACAATGCGCCGAGGCGGATACGGTACCGCCACGCGCCGGCCCATCTGGTCGGTAACAGTTAGCGGGACCACGGATTTTTCGGATTTAGCGGATTGCACGGATTTTGTGAACGTGAGGCGGAGACCTGAAAACTCCTGTTAGTCAAAATTGAAGATAAACTACTGCTTCAGGATTATAGATCAGGTGCCCCAGAATTATAGATCAGGAAAGACTGCTGCGAACTGAAACGGCCGCCCACCAGGAGCAGCCGTTTCAGTTCGTACGCTAATCGTCCACAAAATCCGCCTAATCCGTCGAATCCGAAAAATCCGTGGTTCAGGAAAAATACCGGAAATCGTGGCCGTCTTCGATGCGGAGCAGCGTTTCGTAGATCAGCTTGGTTACGTTGTCCACGTCGTCGCGGTGCACGGTTTCGACGGTGGTGTGCATGTATTTGAGGGGCAGCGAAATCAGGGCGGCAGCTACGCCGGAGCCCGAGTAGGCAAACGCGTCGGTGTCGGTGCCGGTGGCGCGGGTGGCGGCGGCACGCTGGAAGGGAATTGCCGTGGCCTGGGCCGTGTCGATAATCAGGTCGCGCAGGTTGTTCTGCACCGCCGGACCGTAGGTGATAACCGGGCCTTTGCCGCAGGCAATATCACCGGCTGTCTTCTTCTCGTACATCGGCGACTGGCTGTCGTGGGTGACGTCGGTAATGATGGCCACGTCGGGGTTGATGCGGTGGGCAATCATCTCGGCCCCGCGCAGGCCAATTTCCTCCTGCACGGCATTTACGATGTAGAGGCCGAAGGGCAGCGTCTGGCCATTTTCCTTCAGCATGCGCGCTACCTCGGCAATCATGAAGCCGCCGATGCGGTTGTCCAGTGCCCGGCCCACGTAGAACTTCTCGTTGAGCACCATGAACTCGTCCTCAAAGGTGACGACGGAGCCCACGTGGATGCCCATTTCCTCCACTTCCTCCTTCGAAGCCGCGCCGCAGTCCAGATAGATGGTTTCAATCGTTGGCGCTTTATCCAGCTCCACTTTGCGCACGTGGATAGCCGGCCAGCCGAATACCGCCTTTACCACGCCTTTCGCGGTGTGAATATTCACCCGCTTGGAAGGAGCCACCAACGCATCGGAGCCGCCATTGCGCCGCAGATACAGGTAGCCTTCCTTGGTGATGTAGTTGACGAAATAGCTGATTTCGTCGGCGTGGGCTTCGATGACTACCTTATACTTGGCCTCCGGGTTAATCACGCCTACCACCGTGCCGTAGGTATCCACGAAATACTCGTCGATATACGGTCTGAGGTAGTCGAGCCACAATTTCTGGCCTTCCTTCTCAAAGCCAGTCGGCGAAGGGTTGTTGAGGTATTTCTGTAGGAAGTCGAAAGATTCGGCGCGCATAAAAGTCGATGAGTAGGAGATGTAAAATAAGGTGGTTAGCGCTGAAACCGGCGACTGCCCAGAACGATACGCCCCACTAAAATCAGAGTTGCCAGAAAGAAGACAAGGATGCCCAAGAAGATATTGCTCAGACTTACCAGACCAGCCGCTAACTGCAGGCCACCCAGAAGCAGCAGGTTGTTCCCGCTCCAGGCGGCCAGTCCGGGTTTATCGGTAACGCGGTCGGCAGCATAGCCCGCCAGGAGTTTCATATTGCCCCCCCGCACCAAGCGGGCCAGCAGCACTACCAGTAGTCCGACTGCAATCAGAATAGCGGCGGGGAAAACATGGAGGGTCGGGGAGAATGCCATGACTGCAACCGGTATGTTACAGCGGAATGTTGCCGTGCTTCTTGCGGGGCAGCACGTCTACTTTGTTTTCCAGCATCTTAAATGCCTTAATCAGCTTTTGCCGGGTCTGCGAGGGCAGAATCACCTCGTCTACGAAGCCGCGGTGGGCGGCGCGGTAGGGGGTAGCGAATTTCTGCTGGTATTCCTCTACCTTTTCCGCCAGCTTGGCTTCGGGGTCTTCGGCGGCGGCAATTTCGCGCTTGAAGATGATTTCGGCCGCGCCCTTGGCGCCCATCACCGCAATTTCGGCGGTCGGCCAGGCATAGTTCATATCAGCTCCGATATGCTTACTGTTCATCACGTCGTAGGCTCCGCCGTAGGCTTTGCGGGTGATGACGGTGATGCGCGGCACGGTGGCTTCGCAGAAGGCGTAGAGCAGCTTGGCGCCGTTGGTGATGATGCCACGCCATTCCTGGTCGGTGCCGGGCAGGAAGCCGGGCACGTCTTCGAGTACCAGCAGCGGAATGTTGAACGAGTCGCAGAACCGCACGAACCGGGCGGCCTTGGTGCTGGCATTAATGTCGAGCACGCCGGCCAAAACGGCCGGCTGGTTGCCCACGATGCCGATGCTGCGACCGGCCAGCCGGGCAAAGCCGACCACGATGTTCTCGCCGAAA